>CAMZLW010000014.1 GCA_947311785.1 uncultured Ignavibacteriales bacterium
AACAGATGAAGGGAATCAATTTGATAAGAGATGATTTCCACGGTGAGTGGAATTATAAAATCTCTCCTAATTTGTAATCTAAATAACTATGTTATTTCGTTACAACCCCATAGCTGAATTATTCTCCTCCCCTCCGATTTTGCAAATATGGAAGCACGCATTACAAGTGATTTTAGCTCACGTACATTCCCACTCCATTTATGCTCTTTTAAAACACACATTACTGCATCAGATATTTTAATATTTTCGTCCTCCCTTTCTGCAAAATACTGTGCAAGAAATGGAATGTCTTCCTTTCGCTTATCTAAGGATGGAACTTCAATTGTAATTACATTTAGTCTGTAATATAAATCTTTGCGAAATTTCTTTTCTTTAACAAGCTCGGATAAATTTTTGTTTGTTGCAGCAATAACACGCACATCTACAATTTGAGTTACAGTAGAACCAACTTTTTGAAACTCTCCTGATTGTAATACCCGCAAAAGCTTTGCCTGAAATTTATTGGTAGTTTCACCAATTTCGTCAAGAAAAATAGTGCTATTGTCTGCCGCTTCAAACTTGCCTATTTTATCTTTTGACGCATCGGTAAAAGCTCCTTTTACATGGCCAAACAGCTCGCTTTCCAAAAGGTTTTCTGGCATTGCTGCACAATTAAATGCTACTATTTTTTTCTCTTTTCTATTGCTTAGTTGATGAATTGCATTTGCTACAAGTTCTTTTCCACTTCCACTATCTCCAATAATTAGCACCGATGCATCGGTTGGAGCAACTTTTTTTATTATTGTAGCAACGGCATCCATTACTTTGCCCGCATAAATAATTCCTAAAAAATTCTTTTCCTTTAAGTTACTTTCAAGTTCGTGAGGGGTTTCGTTAGCTTTGTTAAATAGTTTTATCTCTTGAATTTCATTTTTTAGTAATTCAATTTTTGAAAGTAATTCTTTTTGTGGTTCTGCAGAGCTACTAAGTTCTTTCTCTAATTTATCCAGCAAATTAACTTTTTGTAAAATTGTCTTTTGCAACAATTCATTTTCGGTAAAAGCAATACCGAGTTTAACCTCTCTTTCAAGATAGAAGATGTATAATTCAAAAAGAATTAGTAAAAACCAAGGGAATAAAAACGCAGAATAATTAAGTTCAATAAATGAAATTGTGAATAACAGATAAAATGTAATGATGGCAATAATAAAAATTGCTAAATAGAAATAATATTTTTTCGTTTTTATCACAACTATAATTATTGCAAAGAACAGAAAAAATAGTATTGTTGAAATATCAATATATCTATAGTTTAATCCATTATTATAAATAATATTACTAACTGCAAATGCATGAAGCCCTATGCC
This sequence comes from uncultured Ignavibacteriales bacterium, assembly GCA_947311785.1. Classification (GTDB taxonomy): domain Bacteria; phylum Bacteroidota; class Ignavibacteria; order Ignavibacteriales; family Melioribacteraceae; genus 1-14-2-50-31-20. The sequence goes on from CAMZLW010000014.1 coordinate 1,347, forward strand.
TGCAAGCCTTTCATCAAATGGAGTAGAAATTGATTTCCCTATGGTTGGGTCGGTTACACCAATTAGAACTATTTTGTTTTTGAATGCTGTTTTAATTTCTTTATTATTATCAGAGGCTGTAAAAAAATCTAATAACGAGTAACTTCTAAATTTACTGAAGGAAGAATAAAAATTTAGTTTTAACCTACCGTAGGTTAAATTGTTTGCAAGTGCATGAGAAAATGATTTTACTTCAACATTTCCAACTTTAATATTTTGTGGAATAATAATTCCGCCATCAGTAATAAAATTTATATGACCAATATCTGCTTGCGGATAAGTCTCTTTTATTTCTGGCAACAATAAAGATTCAGCAACAAAATTTTTGTTAACAATATTTAGGTTGTTTACTATTGCTGATAATAAAACATTGTTCTTTTCCTTTATTTCTTCAATAATTAAATTGTTATAAATTTTTTGATTACTGTTATTAGCAGTAAAAAAGACTTCAATTCCAATTTTTGAAACATCATATTCGTTTAGTTTGCTTAAGAGAAGTGCATAATAACTCCGCTTTAGAGGCCAGCCACCTAATGCTGAAATATCTTGTTCAGTAATTTTTATAATTACTATGTTCGTATCAACAGCACTTTCTCCTGCAACATTATAAAATAAGTATTCAACCGAGTTGTTTGCTTTATCTACAAATTTAGGGAACACAAAAAGAAAAAGGGATATAAAAAAAAGTAGAGCAATGCTTAACTCTTTCTTTCTTTCAATTAATATTCTGTTTATTCTGTTCATACTTATTTGTAAAAGTCTTTTAGTTGAATAGCAATATAGTAAAATTAAGAGTTTAACTCGAATTATAGATCAGAATAATATTTAAGGAAACTAAAAACAATTAAATATTTAGATTGCACTAAGTTTTCTAATAATATTTTTTTTGCTTTGGATTTAATTCTCACATGTAAAGTTTCACATGATTGTTAAATAAAAACGTGAACGAAATTAAACATATTTTACTTATTGCTCTGCTAGTGGAATTGTAAAACTAAACTTACTCCCTTTGCCATATTCACTTTCTACCCAAATTTTACCGTTGTTTTTTTCAACTAAATCTTTGCAAAGTATTAAACCAAGTCCCGTGCCTTTTTCGCTTTCTGTTCCAAGTGTTGAGCTTTTGCTAGTAATATCAAATAGGGCATCGGCTACTTTGCTATCAATTCCTACCCCAGAATCTATAACTGAAATTTCAACGTATCCTTCAATTTTTTTGGAAACAATTTCAATTTTTCCATTTCTGTAAGAAAATTTTATTGCGTTATTAAGTAAATTTCTTAAAACTGTTTTAAGACATTCTTCATCTGCAAAGAGCGAAATATCCGAAACCTTGTTATCAATATTAATGTTTTTTTCTCTTGCAGAATGTTTAATAACTTCTAAAGTTTCTAGTAAAATAAATTTTAAAGATAGAATTTTAGGCACAACGTTAAAGCTACCCATTTGTAAACGCGACCAACTAAGCAAGTTTTCAATTAGCTTAAACAAATTATTTGTTGACGAATGTACAATATTTGTAACTTCTTTTATTTCATCTTTTGACATTTCATCAATATTACCAGAAATCATTTCAGTTACTCCAAGCAAAGTATTGAATGGAGCCCTTAAATCGTGAGCAATAATTGAGAAAAATCTATCTTTATTATTATTAATTATTTCTAGTTCTTTTTTAGATTTTGATAATTGCTCAATAGAATCACGCAATCTTCTATCGGCATATTTTTTATCAAGTACCTTTATAATTTGCTCAGATACAAACTGAAGAATTTTTAGATCCTCATCTGAATACGCTTTTGGATTATCATAATCTTGAAGTGCTAAAACGCCTCTAAAATAACCTTCAAACTCAAGATAAATTCCAATCCAAACTACTGGCACTTTGCCATGCACTTTAGTTACTTTTATTCTCTTAATTTCATCAAAATCATCTATAGCTATAACTCTACTCTTTTTAGACTTTAAAACTAATTCTGTCAATCCAGTTCCAAATACTCTTTCTACTGGAGAGTCGTCATAGGTATCGTGATAATATGGAAAGGTTATCAAATCTGATTTTAAATTATGCATTGCAATATAAAAATTATCCGCAGGCATAAGCGTTTTTATAATTTCATGAATATTTTTGTAAAGAACTTTCATTGAAGTAGTTTCACTTGCTTCTCGCGAAATGTCATAAACTACTTTTTGCAATTTTTGGCTTTGCTTTCTTTCTGTAACATCACGTATAATTCCAAACATTTTATTAGGAAGATTATCAGAATCGAAAAAAACTTTTCCCTGTTGCAAAACCCATTTTATTGTTCCATCTGGCCATATAATTCGGTGTTCAATTTCATAATTGCTATGTTCATTAATAGCATTAGTAACAGCAGTTACCACCCTTCGTTTATCTTTAGGATGAATAAATTTGTAAAATGCTTCACGAGTTCCCTCAAATTCACCTTTTTGTAATCCAAAAATAGGTTCAATTTGTGGGGACCAATTTAGTTTTCCTGTAGTAAAACTTAAACCCCAACTTCCAATATTTGCTACTTCTAACGAGAACCCAAATTGTTGCTCATTGCTAATAAGTTTTTTTTCAACTTCAACCCTCTTTGTAATATCTGTTATTATTCCATGAAAATGCGTTATGTTACCATTTGCATCCTCTTTTATAATAGTGTTATCACTTACCCAAATAATTCTTTTATCTTTGGTAATAACACGGTATGGCTCATGTTTAAAATCTTTGTCTCGTGATTCAATATTTAAATCAATTTCGGCATTAACTCTTGCTTCGCATTCTGGATGGATAATATCGTTATATGTAACCTCGCCAGAGAGAAAGTCTTCCATCGAGTAGCCCAAAATATTTTTAACATTGGAACTTACAAATTCAACAGGATATCCTTTTTCATTTTTCCAAAGAAAAAGAACTGATGAACTTGAATTTATAATTTCGTCTGTTAATTTTCGGTTAGTAATATTTCTGTTGGATGAACGAATTCCAATAAAATCTCCTGCAGAATTGTGTAGCTTTTGTGCATTATGTTCAAGCCAAATTGTTTTACCCAATTTGTGTTTTATTCTAAACTGAATTTTCTTTACATCTTCACGATGAACTTGTTTACATCTTTCATCCCATATTTTTTTGTCTTCAGCAAAAATAAGGCTCTCAAATAATTTTGGATTGCTAATATAATCTTCAGCACGGTAACCAGATATTTTTTCGCAGGCGGGTGAAACAGATAAAATATTTTGATTTTCATCCTCCCAATATTGCATATCGCGCGAATAAAAATCGTTTATATTAAAAACACTTGAAGCATTTACTAATATATCTTTTAATGTTTCTTTTTTATCTTGCATGCTAAAAATAATCCAAATAGTTGGGCATTATAAATTAGAATAATAAAACGCCCAAATAAATACGTAAATACAGAACTCTACATTTCAAAATAATTTAACCACCAATTTAACAATTTTTAAGATAATTTTGTGCTCTTTTTATTGGCAAGATTTTACTTTGATGCATGATTAGGATTTAATGATTTATCATTTGTTTGTTCTTCTAATAAAATATTAGCAAAGAATTATTAGAGAGTTACAGTTCATTTTTCCTAGCACATCAAATAAAAAATAGTCTTCATTATTAATTATTCGTCGCACAAGAATGGTAAGTGATACTGTTTTCTGAGTTTTCACGAAGTATATATATTAAGAGGTATTAGGTGTAAAACTAAAAAAGCCTTGAATAATAATTCAAGGCTTTTTGCTCCGCGGGTAAGATTCGAACTTACAACCCTTCGGTTAACAGCCGAATGCTCTACCATTGAGCTACCGCGGAATAAAATCAAAATGTTGTTACAAACTGTAATAACAAAAACAATAAAATTTGAATTCCTAAAATAGTATTACATTCAATTATTGTCAAGTAGGAATAAAATTATTTTACCAAAAACTCCAATAAGCTGATAAACTAAACGCAAAATATCTATAAGTAGAATAGAACTGGGAGCTTTGCCCCAATGATAAATCCCCCTCGATATTTAAGCCTTTTAACACTCTATATTTTGCATTTAAATGTCCTTCCAAAATAAGTTGGTTCGATTGAGGTGCATAACCAATTTTACCCCCAATAAGAACTTTACTAAACTCTTTATTTTCTAAGTAGAAATCACCCCAAATGGAATGAGTAGAAAAGTCTTGTGGTGAATAATATATCCCTGCTATATAATCTTTTTTGAATCTAAAATTTTGATAAAAATACTCATACCCAGCAGAAAACTGCTTGTCAAATTGTGAGCCAATACGAAGCTGAAAATTATTACCTGCATTTCCATCTGAAACATTTATGTAATCGAAAAATGATGAGATAAGAATTCGCCTATGATATTTATAGTACCCTTTGAATTTAAGAAGTGATGCTGTTAATCTACTTGCATCCGTCGTTTGGAAATCAATTAAATATGGAGAATACAAAATTAAATTTGCATCGCTTTTGAAGAACACCATAGCAGCACCAAAATTTTCTTGGTTATCATAGTGTAGTGTTACTTCTGTTTCGTCTTGGCTTTCATATCCATCAGTGTTTACAAGCCCAAGAGCTACCGACAACGAAAAATTATAAGTAAACGGAATTATAACATGCCCCTTAAATGATGTATAAGTTCGCTGCCCAGTAAAGGAGCTAAATTTTGATTTTTTTCGTACATACTCAACAGTTGTAGAGTCTAAGCTTTGAATATTAGAAGTAGTATTTGCTTTATTAAATGAAACCCCAATTGTTAAATACTTAAATACTCCTAGCTCAACTCTTCCACCAAATTTAGCCAAGCGGAAGCTTAAATTGTCCATATAGAACTGTGCTTGCGGGGCAAAACCTACACTTGATGGAAAAGTGTTTAAAATACCACTAAGTCCCGTAGGCGGAATCCAAGCAATACGTTGCTCAACCATAAGCGTTTGTATCGAATCTAATTCCCATGTTAATAGGGTATCGTACACTGCCAAAGCCGAATCGTTTTCGCCAACCTTACTATAAGAATCACCAAGAAACAAACGAGGCTGAAACTCTGTTGGCTCTTCCTCTACAAGGCGTTTAAATGTTTCAAGTGATTTTACAGAATCGCCTATTTGATAATAAAGTTTTCCTCGTTCAAGTTCAGTTTTATAATCGTAGCCCTCTTCAAGAATTGAATCATAAATTTCAAGTGCTTCATCATAGTGTTCTGCACAAAAAAGAACATCTCCATATTCTTTTCTTATACTATTATTTGGTTCTGCTTTTTCTAAATACTCTTCATAATACGGAAGTGCCTCTTCGCAACCGCTATCCTTTAATACGCGTTGCCCCTCTTCAAGAATTTCAAATATTTTTCGTTCCTCTGCTCGGATAATTTGGAAATCTAATCGCGATTGAATTGTTATTACCTCGTTACTGCCAGCATCAATGGTCTTGGCTTTATTAATTGTTTCTTGAGCTGATTCAAAATCTTCCGACATTATTTGCAAAGAGGCTTTGGATACTAACACATCAAGGTTGTTTGGCTTTTTACTTATTAGCTCGTCAATATACTCTTCGGCTAAATCGATATCTACTTCTGTCCAAATTGCAATTTGTGCTCTAAATAATTTATAATCTAAATTATTTGGGTATTTCTCTATCAACTCATCAAGCACATCACTTGCTTCTTCAAAGTACCTATTCCAAGCAAGGGCGTAAGCATATTCGTATCTAACTCTAGGGTCATTTTCGTCTGGCACCAACTCCAAATAGTTTTCCAAAATACCAGTAGCTTCGTCATACTCTTCCAGCATACGATAGTACTTTGCTAATTTTAACACTGCATCTTTATTTGTTGGATTTTTTTCAACAATAGCTTTGAGTTTCTCAATTTTTTTATTGTAAGAAGTCTCTCTTAAATTAACAACATAATCCCACTTCTTAATATATTTAGGGTCTTCCGAATGTTTTGTTCCTAAAAATTCTAACTGTTGATACGCTTCCTCAATTCGCTTAGCTTTTAATAATTCATCAACCAATTTGAACCTAATGTTATCATTGTTAGGACTTTTTCTAAGCAATCTATAATATCTATCAATCGGAAATTCTTTTTCTGACGAACGAGGATCGTTTTGTGTTACATATGCTTTTCGAGTAACAATATCTAAACCGTCCTGAGCCTCTTTAAAATATGGTTTGAACCCAAGTGCATTTTCAAAAGCTTTTTTGGATTGTGAATATTTGCCAAGCCACAAAGAAAAATATCCATATCTACTCCAAAGTCGCCAATCTTTAGGGTATCTATCAACATATTTTTTTAATATTCTTTCTCCCTTAGTGATATGATTGTTTTTTGCAAGAATTTGTGTGTACCTAATTACTTCGTCAGCCGATGCATTATCATCACGAGCTAAATATTTATCGTACCAATCCTCAGCATTCTGCCACTCCTCTAACCATCTGTACGATTTACCAATTTCTAAATAGTTAAAAGCATTTGATGGATCTATTGCAATTTCTCTTTCGTGCCCTAATATTTTTTTTCGTAATTGCTTGTGCCACACAGCTTCTGTTCGTGCAAGAGCCGTACGTGCGGTAGTGTTTTTGGAATCTAACTTTAATGCTCTTCTTAAATCAAGTACAGCATTCTGATATCGTCCAATACTTTCAAAAGCAGTTCCACGTAGCGTATATCCTTCAGTATCTCTAGGAGAGGAGGAAATATACTTGTTAAGCAAATCTATTGCTTCACCAAATTTTTTAGCATTTATTTGCTCAATTGCAGATGCTTTTAATTTAGTAGCCCTATTAACTGCTTGCCCCAAAGCATTGCTGTATATTAGAACAGAAAAGAAATAAATAAATAGTATTTTTTTGTTAGCAGCCATAGATTAAAATTGAAAATATATAAATGGTTGTAAATCGGCATACTGAACTTGTGTTACTAGCCAAATTACAATTGTTAAAATTATTGCCTGAACAAATATATTCATTTTTGATAACAACTCTGTTGTTTTTTCGTGTAATGAACTTGGTAGAAAATGAAACAAGAACCCTAAAAAAATCAAAACAAATGTTGGTGTAAAACTCTCGACAAATTGAATAAAAACGCTAGGCTTAAAATATAAAATAATTTGTTTTATAACATTAACAGCCGAGCTAAAATCACTTGCTCTAAAAAAGATGAATGAAAATGCCACCAAATTAAAAGTAATAAATATTTGAATTGCTCCAAGTACTTTTGAGTTTTGCAAATTATATTTCATGTAAAATTTTCTTTTAGGCCCTTGAACCAAAAGCCCTATTGCCATATAGATACCATGCAACAAGCCCCAGAATAGGAAAGCCCAACTTGCACCATGCCAAAAACCGACCAACACAAAAGTGATAATTAGTGCAGTAATGTTTCCAGCTTTTCTCCAATCGCGTAAGCCCATTTGTAGTGGACGGAAAACATATTCCAATAACCAACTCGAAAGTGAGATGTGCCATCTTCGCCAAAAATCGGAAATACTTTTTGCTTTAAATGGGTAATTAAAATTTTCCATCAGCTTAAAACCAAGCAACATTGCTAGCCCAATTGCAATATCGGAGTATCCAGAAAAGTCGCAGTAGAGCTGAAGTGCATATCCATACACAGCAAGCAGGTTTTCTACGCCAGTAAACCTTTCGGGAGAATCGAAAACTCTATCAACAAAATTAAGACTAATGTAATCGGCAATCATTATTTTTTTTACAAGCCCCATCATTATCAACAGCAAACCAAAGGCAATATCTCTTTTCGACAAAAAATATTTCTTATTTATTTGAGGTAAAAAATCTACTGCTCTATCGATAGGACCCGATAAAATATTTGGGAAAAAAGTAACAAACAAAAAATAGTCTCTAAAAGATTTTGTTGGTTCCATCTTTTCAAGGTAAATATCCAAAATATAACTGAGTGATTTGAATGTATAAAACGAAATTCCAAAAGGAAGAATAATATCCAACAACTCTAATTGACCTATTTGTATATCAACTAATAACTGGATAAAGAAATTTGTGTATTTAAAATAGACCAACACACCAAGATTAAATAACAATGAGAGATATAAGAATAGCCTTTTGCCACCTTGAGTTTCAGCCTTTCCCATCTCCCTTCCAAACAAAAAATTTGCAACAGCATTAAGGATTAGCACCAAAAGAAACAACCCACTTGCTTTGTAATAAAAGTAGATTGAGAAAACAATTAGCAGACTAATACGGGCGTTGTTCGATTTTGCAAATTGACGATAAAAAACAAGCAGACCGAAAAAAAGAAAAAAGAAAAGCGAAGACCCAAATAACAAAGGGTCATTTGGGTCAAACAAAAGAAGATTGGGGATTTTACTAAAATCTATTCCAAACATATCTATCCTGTTATTGATTATTTAGATACTTTTGAATCAACAAGTGCTTGCAAAGCCCCTACATTATTGCACTTTAGAACTTCGAGTCCTTTAAAACGAACTCCATAATCTTTTTCGATTGCAACAATAATATTTGCATGGTTCAACGAATCCCAGCCTGGTACTTGCGGTGCTTCTGTTTCGTCGTTTATTTCTATCGTTGATGGGTCTAAATACAATTCATCACAAATTATTTTTTTTAATCTATCGCTTATCATTTTCTGCTCCAAACTTGTTCGTTATTTTTATTTTTTAATCTTTCGCGATTAGCTTTTCTACTTGGCTTACCCGATGAACTTTTAATTAACCAACGTGGAGGTGCAAGATAAACTTCGTTAATATTTACATTAATGCTCATACCAGCACGCAAAATTTCAAGACGCAATTTATTAAAGTCTTCATCTGTTTTAAGTTCTGTTTCAGCAACCACACTTACTTGCTCTGTGCCAAGCTCCGCATCGTCTTCGCCAAATGCAATTACTCTGCCTGGCAAAACATTTTCAACTTTAGTTACAATATCTTCCACATCTTCTGGATAAATATTATTACCTGCAACAATAATTACATCCTTTTTTCTTCCTATTACATACAGCTCGTCATTGTAAAGAAAACCAATATCGCCAGTGTAGTACCAGCCATCATCACCCAACACCTCTGCAGTTTTCTCTGGATAATTTCTATAACCCGAAAACATCGAAATTGACTTTACTGCAATTTCTCCAGAGCCATCTCTATCCACTTCGTTTCTATATTCGTCAACAATTTTAATTTCGCATTCATCAATAATTTTTCCTGAAGAAACACAAATTCTCATTTTTGTTTCATCGTTAGTAATTACAACTTTTCCGTTGGATAAAAATTCACGGTCTATAGAAACTTCGGTAGCACGCTTACCAACTTCTGTTTGTGTAACTGTTAAAGTTGTTTCTGCCATTGCGTACATTGCACCAAGGGTGCTTTCTTTTAATCCAAACTCTTTAAACCTATTCAAAAATTTATTATGGCTTTCTGTTCTTACAGGTTCACTGCAATTAACAATCATTCTAAAACTTTCTAACGAAATATCTTCCATTTCTTCATCCGAAAGTTTATCCGCCATTAGGTTGTAAGCAAAATTTGGTAGCCAAGTTAATGTAGCTTTCTCTTCGGATGCTGCCATAAAAAGCAATATTGGTGCAAGAACCCACTCAAACGGGTCTATCTGAATTGTTGTAACTCCAGACGCAAGTGCAACGTGGTAGGCAGCAATTAAACCCATATCGTGATAGAGTGGTAGCCAACTTACAATTTTATCATCTTCCGATAGCTCAATAGACTTACCGTAATTTTCAACATGACTTAATATTGCCGAGTGCGATAAAACAACAGGCTTCTGTAACCCAGTTGTACCAGAGGAATGTTGCAACAACATTGGCTCATCACTTTTTATTGCAGCTCTAATTTCGCTTAACTCTTGAATTGCTTCATCGCTAAGTTCTCTGTTCAAATCCCATTCGAGTGGAAAGAATAATTCGTTTACAGTAGTCTCTTTATCTTCAACAAACGGTTCAATAATTTCTTCCAAATCTGTTTCCGTAAAAATCCAATCTAAGCCAGAACGCTGAGCCATACCCGAAAGTCCTTGTCTAAATTTATCGGGGTGCAATCGAGGATTTGGGTATGCAAGAACCGATGGCAATGCACCAATGCCAGTAATACCAAGGTAAAACGGATAGAAATCTGGATTGTGCCTAATTATAATTGCACAAACATCACCTTTTTTAACTCCAATATTTTTAAGATAAAGAGAAAATTTATTAGCTGCTTCCAATAAAGAAGAATATGTTAAACGGATAGGTGTAGCAGCTGCACGATAGTGAATTATTGCTTCTTTATCTGGTGTTGTTTGAGCAAAGTATTGCCATCTTTCCCACAACGTATCCCCTTGCAAGGATGAAAAATCTATCATAGTTTTCTCTCAAAGTTATTTGTACTTTTTCATTAATTCGGTAAAAATCATTTTTGCTTCCTCTTTGGCTCCAACAGCATTAAAGTGAATGTAATCTTTAAATGCCTTGTTTGCGTTAACCCACTCTACCATTGAGTTTTCGCCACCCATTGCATCAAATAAGTTCCAAAATGCAATGTTGGTTTCTTTTGCAATTTTCTTTTGGGCTTTAATTAATCTTGGAACTGCAGGGTCAGTTATAAATCGTGAACCTTTTTTGATGCATTTATCGTGTACGCCAACTAATAAAAAACTAGCATTTGGCATAGCCTTTTTCATTGCATTAATAATTTTAACCATGTTTTTTTCGTAGCGTGTAAAATTAGTTTTATTTCCACTTAAAACATTTAATCCAAACTCTAGTATTACAAGTTTGTAATCTAACTTAGCATTAAAGTTTTTGAGTGTAGCCTTTTTAATTTTTTTAAGACCAACTCCAGAATTTCCACGCAAAGCATAATTGTCAATATAAACACCCTTTTTACTTTCAAGGCTTACACCATAATAATTTGCCGATTTTGCGGTAGGAAATGTAAACTTAATAGATTTTGATTTTGATTTTTTTACTTCAAAAACATTTAGACCTTTTCCTTTTAATAACGATTTTGTAATCTTTTTTCCCCCGTTAAGCTGATACGTTACCTTTGCACCATTTTTTGCATCAGAGTAAAAAAGCTTTGCAATATCAAAGTTTTTAACAGTTTTATAACGACTGTTGGTTTTCATTTTAACCCAGCTACCATTGGCATTTACAAAGGCATGTCCATTAATTCCTAAAGGTAATTTGCTTCTGTTTCGCGAAAACGATGCAGTAATCCAATCGTCAGAAAAACTTAAATCGGTAGTTCTTCTAAAGTTAATATCTTTAGAAGTGATAGGAACAAACCCAACTCCTCTTCCACCAAATTTTTTCTGAAAAAGCTCTCTTAAATCGGATGAAATTAAATCGCCCTCAAGGGTAGAATCGCCATAATGTGCAACACGCACTTGCTTATTCTTCGATTTTTTAAGGGCATTAAAAAATTTATTTAATTGTGTAAGATTTCCACTCAAATTATTTTTACTTGCTGGGGCAATAACTTTGGAGTAATTATCAAGTTTATCGGCTTCAACATTTATAAAATTAGTTAGCAAATTAAAATCAATAATGCTTGCTAAATCGTACTGTGGCTTACCTTCTAATAATGCAGAATCGTTTTCAGTTTCATAATCGTCATCATATTCTTCGTTGTCATACTCATCATCGTAATTATCTTCTTCATCATATTGCGAATCGTAATAATCATCCGAACGGATATCGCTTAAAAAGTCAACTTGCTTAATCTCAACTCCCAAAATTTCTATCCCTTCTGGGGTATATGAGTTCACTACAAAAAGGAGTAGTGCAATTCCAAAAATTATTAGTGGCTTATTTATATTGTTTTCCATATTACTCCTTACTATTAAAGACTATATTTACGTAAAATTTTATTAACTTCTCTGCCCCAATACTTAAAACCAGTTCCATTAAGATGAATTCCATCGTAAGTTAAATTACTTTTTAAAAAGTTAGACCTAGACATTTTTCTATTCAAATTTACATACTCAATATTATTATTTTTTGAATATTTTGCTAACATCTTGTTTAGTTTTGATATCTCTTTATTTCTATTTTCTGCTGATGGATAATTCCTCTCGGCATATAGTACCGATTGAATTACTGGGATAATATTTTTACCCTTTAAATTTTCTACAATTTTTATATAATTTGCAAAAACTGTTTCGGTAGGTATCCAACTAAAAATATCATTTACACCAACCATTATAAAGCATATTTTAGGCTTTACTTTATAAACATACTCCATTCTATTTAAAATACCTTCCGTAATATCGCTTGGTATTCCTTGCTCCGAGATTGATTGTCTACCTAAAAATTCGTTCCAATTAATGCCATGTGTAATTGAATTGCCCAACATAATAATATCAGCTTGCTTCATTCTGTACTGCTTGTATTTGCTAATTTCCAACTTGTAGTTAGGGTTGTTCAAATATTGTGGTTTGCTTTTATTACCGTTTTGAGCAAATATACTAAATGTGAATAAAAGTAAAAAACAGAGTATCGATAAGTTTCTATTTATTAAAGAATTCAAAATTATTCCAAAATTTGTAACTGAATATTATATATATATTTAAATATATATATTTTAAGCAAAACATTATCTATTTTTTTTGTCAATATATCAGTAAATGCCAAGCTAAATGTGTTCTTTTTAATTAAAGAGCCTTTGTTTAAGGAATAGAAATTAAAATATTTCCAATACTTTATCAAAAAAAGTCACTTTACAAGAACCCTTTGAGTAAAAGAAATCAGACACTTCCCAATTTTTCAAGAAGTTTGAATGTTTGTTTTGCGTAAAACATAGATTTTTAAGTGTGTGGATTATATTCTCATTATTTTCCATTATCTTTGTAACTCAAAATAAAAATAAAAGAAGAAATAGATGAAACAAAAGATTGGAATTATAACAATGGGTTGTTCAAAAAATGCTGTAGATTCAGAGCGTTTAATGGCACAGTTAAAAATAAATGATTTTGAAATTGTGGAAGACCCAAACGAAGCAGACTCGCTAATTATAAATACGTGCGGATTTATTAACCCTGCAAAAGAGGAATCGATAAATACAATACTTGAGGCAACTGCACTAAAGAAAGAGAACAAAGTTAAAAAAGTTTACGTTGCTGGATGCTTATCAGAGCGGTATGAAATAGACCTTAAAAAGGATATTCCAGAAGTTGATAAATATTTTGGAACAGAAGATTACAAAGGCATTGTTGAGGAACTTGGTGGTAACTTAAAAACCGAGCTACTTGGCGAACGTGAGCTAACTACACCAAAGCATTTTGCATATATTAAAATATCAGAGGGGTGCGATAACCCCTGCTCTTTCTGTGCAATTCCTCTTATTCGTGGTGGGTATCGTTCGGTTTCAATTGATGATTTGGTAACAGAAACAAAATCGCTTGCTAGCAAAGGGGTTAAAGAGCTTATCCTAATTGGACAAGATACAACCGAGTATGGCATTGACCTTTACGGCAAAAGAAATCTTAACGAGCTATTGCAAAAACTTAGTGAGGTTAACGGAATTGAGTGGATTAGATTGTTATATACTTATCCATCTCATTTTCCTGTAGAGGCTATTGAAGAAATTGCAAAAAATCCTAAAGTTTTAAATTATGTTGATATGCCCTTACAGCACATTACTGATAATGTATTAAAAGGAATGAGGCGTGGCATTTCAAAACGAAAAACTGTTGAGCTAGTTGAAACGCTTCGTAAAAGGATTCCTAACTTAACTTTAAGAACAACTTTTATTGTTGGATTTCCTAACGAAACCGAAGATGATTTTAATGAACTTTGTGAATTTGTAAAAGAGACTAAATTTGATAGAGTTGGTGTTTTTAATTACTCGCAAGAGGATGACACAACTGGCTTTATACTAGGAGACCCAATAACAGAGGATGAAAAAGCAAACCGAAACAACAAACTAATGGAAATACAGAATGAGATTTCTGCAGAAATGAATTCATCGTTTGTTGGAAAAAGTATAAATGTAATTATTGATTCGTTAGAAGGTGAATACTTTGTTGCACGTTCTGAACGTGATGCACCAGAAGTTGACGGCGAAGTGCTTGTTGAAGTTGACGAAAAAATATCAATTGGAAATATTTATAACGTAAAAATTATTGACTATAATGATTACGATTTAATTGCTAAATTGAATTAAAATAATAGCTGGTAAAACAGATGAAAAAAATAATTTTAGTTTTTGTATTGTTGTCTGCACCCATTTTTGCCCAAATAGAGTATTCACAAGGTGTTGTTCCACTTGGTGAATATCCAGGATTTTATATTGATGCCGCAAATTACAAGGGAGAAACCAAAGAAAAAACGAGGATAGATATTTACTTCCAAATACCCTATGCTAATTTGCAGTTCGTAAAACACAAAGGCAAATTTAGAGCTAAGTATTCATATACCCTTACTATATATGACGAAGATAAAGATAACATAGTTATTGAAAAAATTTGGAACGGTAAAATATTTGCAAAGAATTTCAAAGAGGCTTCGTCAGAAAATAATTTCCAATTTGGATTTAAGTCATTTAACTTAGCTCCAAACAACTATGTTTTATCAAGCGTGTTGTATGATAAAGATTCAAAAAAGGAATTTAAAACAGAAGCAAAATTAGAAATAAGAGATTTCAATAAGCCACTTCAGTTTAGCGATATACTTTTTATAGCATCAGAAATTGATAGCCAAATTGTGCTAAATATTTCAAATACTATTACTACATCAGACTCGTCATTATTTTTCTACTACGAAATTTACTCCGATACATCTACTAAAGTTAATATTGAATACTCTGTTATTAGCGAACACGATAACATAGTATTTAAGAATAATGAACTATTGTTTGTTGATGCAGGAAGCACACAGATTAAAAAGAAATTGGATAAATCAAAAATTTCCTTAGGCAAGCACAAGCTAATTATAAAAGCCGTAGATGAAAACAAAAAAACAATAGACGGTGTATCAAAAGTATTTCTATCTCAAATTAAAGGATTTCCAGCATCTGTTATAGATATAGATTTGTCAATTAGTCAAATGGTATATATAGCAAATGTTGATGAGATAGATGAAATGCTTAATGCCAAAACAGAAGAAGAAAAGCTGAGCCTATTTAAAGCCTTCTGGAAAAAGAAAGACCCTGAGCCATCTACACCGCATAACAAAGTAATGGAAGAATACTATAGACGTGTTGCATACGCAAACAAAAACTTTAAGCACTATTACGATGGATGGAAAACGGATATGGGAATGATATACATTACCCTTGGACCACCCGACAATGTTGACCGACATCCATTTGAACTAAATGGCAAACCCTACGAAGTTTGGCAGTATTATAATATAAGTCAAAATTTTTATTTTATAGATGATACAGGGTTTGGAGATTATAGATTGCTTAACCCAAACTATGGCGATTGGTATAGATATAGACAATAAAATTAAATGGTAATAATATGATTTTAACAGTAACAATAAATCCATTGCTCGAAAACAGAATTGAGTTTAATTCAATTAGTTTGGGTAAGGTAAATAGGGGTGTTAGGCGTGAACTAAAAGCTGGTGGGAAAGGGATTAATGTAAGTAGGCAATTAGAACATTTAGGAATTAAGAATTCTGCCTTGCTATTTTTAGGTGGAAATAACGGTAAACAATTGCGTAAAGTTTTAATTGAAGAAAATTTAAATTTCAATTCCGTTTCGTCAAAAAGTGAAACAAGGGCAGCTACACTAATAATTGAAAAACATAAAAATAAAATCACATCTTTCTTTGAGCCAGATAGTAAGTTATCTGAAAATGAGATTAATGAGTTTAAAACAAAACTTATCAAAATGATTCAAAACTGTAAAATTGTTGTTTTCTCCGGAAGTGTTCCTAACAAAGAAGCAGCCTCAATAATAACTTATGGAATTGAACTGGCAAACGAATTAGATAAGACATCCATACTTGATACTTATGGCGAACACTTGCAAGAGTGCATAAATGCTGGGCCAACTCTGCTTCACAATAATGTTAAAGAGCTTGAAAGCTCATTAAATGTTGAACTGAAAAACGAGAAACAGAAAGTTGCATTCTTAAAAGAGTTATATAATAAGGGAATAAAATTAGCATTTATAACAAATGGTAAAAAGGTAACATACGCTTCTAAGTTCGATTTTATTTACAAGATTCAAGCAAAAGCGGTGAAAGAAATTGATGCAACTGGAAGCGGTGATGCTTTTGTTGCTGGAATTTCTTACGGCTTAATTAAAGCATTAGTCTTTGATGAGTTTGTAAAAATTGCTTCTGCCTTAGGTAGCCTTAACGCTTCACGCTGGGATGTATGCACAGCAACATTAAAAGATATTCAAAGTATAGTAAACACAACTACTGTAAAACCTATTGGCAAAAAAATGAAGTTGCTTGATGATTCACCAACTGACAGATAAATTATATTTTTTCCTACCTATCTTTTTAATTTCAATGTTGCTTAATGCTCAAACCATTGATAACATTGAGGTTTATGGCAATTCGGACTTTTCGCAAAGCGATTACGCGAGTTGGATAAACTTAAACAATCAAAAATATTTTACTTCTGCAACCGATACAATTACAAAACGAATTAATATTAGCCTACAGCAGAATGGGTATTACAACTTTGCAATTGATAGCATAACAACATCATTCACTACTGATTCACAAAAAGTATCCTTTGCCATAAATCT
Source organism: uncultured Ignavibacteriales bacterium (assembly GCA_947311785.1). Lineage (GTDB taxonomy): Bacteria > Bacteroidota > Ignavibacteria > Ignavibacteriales > Melioribacteraceae > 1-14-2-50-31-20. Next base: position 18,100 of record CAMZLW010000014.1, read on the forward strand.
AAGTGAAGGCAATCCAACATATATAAATGAAATATTCATCAAAAATTTAGATTCGCTTGAAGTAGAAGATGTTAATGAAAAATTCCAGTTGTTAAAAGATTCACCATTTGTAATTTTAGAATTGGAAACATCCTTCGCAGAGTTATTAACAAATTTTGAAAATAACGGATTCCCATTTGCCTCAATAAATATAGGGTCTCTATTCTTTTTTTACGATTCAACACAAGATGAAAACTTTGTAGATATTTATTTAGAATTCTCTAAAAACCAAATTAGCAAAATTGATACAATAGTTATTGTTGGAAATACCGACACGAAGGATTATGTAATAACCCGTGAACTACGTATAAACAAAGAGGAACCTTACTCGCAAAAAAGAATTGAGCAAATTCCCATTAAATTAAATCGACTTCATTTTTTTGAAATGGTTGAGCAACCAAAATATTTTTTCGATTCTAAAAACAAAGGAATACTGCAAATAAATGTAAAAGAGAAAAGCACAAATAATTTTGATGGGATTCTTGGTTACATTCCACCCAGTAACGATAAGGATGATGGCTATTTAACTGGTCTAGTAAATGTGAACCTCCGAAATCTTTTTGGAACTGGGAGAGCCTTGTCATTTAAATGGAGCAAATTAGATAGGTACTCGCAAGAGCTGGAATTAAAATATTTGGAGCCTTGGATTTTTGGATTACCTTTCAATATCGATTTTCTTTTGTTCCAGCGACAGCAAGATACAACCTATGTTCAACGCACGCTTAATGGGAATATAGAATTCTTAGCAACCGAATCGTTTTCATCGGCACTTACTTTTTCGCAAGAATACACAATTCCAACAAACCCCAATAAAAATGGATTTACCGTTTTTAATTCGGTATCAACCAACAGTGGAATAAATTTTAAATACGATTCTCGCGATGATATTTTCGTTCCCCAGAAAGGACTTTTTCTGTTAAGTGCTTTTAAATATACATCCAAAAATATTCTTGGTCCTGATATTTATATTTCTGATTTAACAAACACAAATCCTAATCAGTTTAAAATTGAATTAGATATTCTTCTGTTCAAAAATTTCTTTACACGCCATATTCCCTTTGTGGGCTTGCATTTACGCGAATTACAAGGGGATGATATTGAAATAAGCGATATGTATCGCATTGGTGGCAACAATACTCTACGTGGATATTTGGAAAACCAATTTACAGGGAATAGAATTTTATGGACTAATATTGAATACCGATATTTAATAGGTAGGCGTTCATACGCATTCTTATTTACCGATATTGCTTACTACAAACGCGATGATATTTCAATACAGAATTTGCCAGAACTATCGGCAACTAAAGTGGGTTACGGATTTGGTATTACTTTTGAAACTGCACTTGGCATGCTGGCAGTTAGCTACGCCCTTGCAGATGGCGATTCATTCAATAGAGGCAAAATCCATTTTGGTTTGATTGGTGAGTTTTAGTTAAATTTGAGGATAAAATTAGTATTTGGTTAATCAAGAACAATAATTTGCAAAATTTAAAAGCACTCATATCAATAACGCGTCCGTTAAATTGTTTAATTACATTTACAACAATTGTTGTAGCCTCCTTTGTCTGTGCGGATATTTTAAATATTAAAATAATTTTAATTGCCGCATTTGCAGGAACCCTTGTTAATGCTGGGGGAAACATAATCAACGATTATTACGATATTGAAATTGACAAAATCAACCGTCCAAACAGACCCTTGCCATCTGGGCAAATGCGTATTAAAACAGCATTAACCTTATATATTTATTTTACATTTTTCGCTTTAATAATGGCTAATCATTATTTAGGCAAAGTTGCTTTTGGTATTGTGGCAATAACTTCTGCGTTGATGTTCCTCTACTCCTACAAGCTAAAGGGCGTTCCGTTGGTTGGAAATATTGTTGTTGCGTTTTCAACTGGATTAGCATTCCTTTTTGGAAGTGTTGTAGTAGGTAATATTTATTGTGGAATTATTCCAGCACTCTTTGCTTTTTTAATTAGCTTAATGCGAGAACTAGTAAAAGATATTGAAGATATTGAAGGGGATGAATCTGCAAATGTTTCAACATTTCCAATTAAGTTTGGAATTGATAAAACAGTAAAACTGATATCAATAGTTGGTGTAATTTTAATGCTCTCAACTACAATTCCGTTTCTTTTGAAAATATATAATCTCTATTATTTTATTTTCGTGTTACTTTTTGTAAATGGAATTTTAGTATTTGTTATCAGAAAACTTAAAAGCAACAGCTCACTTAAAACTCTTCGGTTAGTTAGCAATCTTTTAAAACTTGGAATGGTCTTTGGAGTTATTGCAATATTTTTAGGAACAAAATTGTGATGGAGTTAAAAGAGTTTGATAAATTATTTGTAAGTGATTCAGTAAAAGTTATTGCTGGTGTTGATGAAGCTGGGCGTGGTCCACTTGCAGGTCCTGTTGTTGCCGCTGTTACAGTTTTTGATGAGCAAACAATTATTCCAAAAATAAACGATTCAAAAAAACTTTCCGAAAAAGTTCGCGAAAAACTTTACAATGAAATAGTTGAACAAGCTATTAGCTATGGTATTGGAATTGTTCATCAAAAAGAGATTGATGAAATAAATATTTTGCAAGCCACACTAAAAGCAATGCAATTAGCTGTGTTAGAGTTAAACACAACTCCAGATTTAATTCTGATAGACGGAAACAAATCGTTCAATTCTAAAATTCCAACAAAAACAATTGTTAAAGGAGATTCTAAATCTTTCTCCATTGCAGCAGCTTCGATACTTGCAAAAGTAACTCGCGATAGAATTATGATTGCTGAAAGTAAAAAACATCCAGAATATCTTTGGAGAAAAAACAAAGGCTATGGAACAAAAGAACATCGTGATGCAATTGTTAAATATGGAGCAACTCAACTTCATAGAAAAACATTTTTACGCAACATACTTGAGCAACAAGAGGAGCTAAAACTATAATGCCACACTACAAACAAATTACCGGAAACAAAGGAGAAGATTACGCATGTGATTTACTTGTTGAAAGTAACTTTACAATTATTGAACGCAATTACCATTATGGGCATGGCGAAATTGACATAATTGCAATGGATAGAGAAACACTCGTTTTTGTTGAAGTGAAAACACGAAAAAATCTTGAGTTTGGCGACCCCATTCAAGGTGTTACAAAAAGTAAACAACGTCAAATAAGAAAAATTGCCGAAGGTTACTTAATGGAGAAAAAGATTTTGGATGTTAATTGTAGATTTGATGTTGTTGGCGTTTTGCTTCAAGGCAACGAAGCCCCAAAAATAAATCATATTGAAAATGCCTTTTAACTCCGATTATGAAATAGGATTTAGAAGGAGACAGCCCTAATTAAAAATCATCAATACAGAAGACAACATGCCCCGCCTTTGCTAGAGTTAGGGATTATAATCTTTGGGTTAATGGATTATTGTTATCATCCCCTACTCCAACTTGAGTAATTTAGCATTTGCGCTTTTCTAATGCTAAATCTGGGTTTAATCTAATAAGTCTGCTTGTAATATAGAATCGCTATTTATTCACAACAAACTTATCCCTACATGTTATTGAAGCGTAGTTGCAATTCAATAATTTCCTCTTCAATTATACTATAATTATCAAATTAAAATTCGATAATATTTTGCGAACAATTATGTAGCATAGAGTAATTTTAAATTGAGGTTTGTAATGAAATCAAAAATGAGACAAATTAAGTATTTTTTGCCAGGCATAATTGCAATTGGCTTTTTTGTAATGATTACAATTAATGGGGTTAAAACCTACATTGACGGTCAGCTTAAATTAGAAGAAATAAATAATTTATTAGTTAAAAATCTTAAATTAGATATAGAAGGCAACATACAAAATGAAAAAAACAATTTACTAGTTGCAACTGAATTACTCTTAAATGATAACGAGGTTCTTCAACTATTTGCTCGAAAAGATAGGGCAATGCTATCGGAACACCTTTTACCAATTTATGAAAGAAAACTCAAAAATGATTTTGGTATTAAGCAATTTCAATTTCATCTTGCCCCCGCTACATCATTTTTACGTTTGCACAAAGTTTCTAAGTATGACGATGATTTATCTAAATTTAGGAAAACAGTTGTTGAGGCAAATAGCACTAAAAAAGTTGTTAGTGGATTAGAAGTTGGGAGAGGCGGTTTAGGAATGCGGATGGTTTACCCAGTTGAATATAAAGGAAGCCACTTGGGTACAATGGAATTTGGAACATCTTTTAAAGCAATTTTAGATAGAATAGCTAAACGATATGGTGTTTCATTTGCAATAGGAGTTTACAAGGAAGTTTTCAAAACTGCTGGAAGATTTGAAAATACAGATAATGACTTAGTGAAAAATAATATTGTTTACTACAGTTTTTCTAACTTAAAAATTAAAAATGAAATGAGAAATATTGAAATTTCGGATGAAGTAACTTCCATTTCTGTTGATGGGAGAGATTATGCCGTTTTTTCAATTCCAATTAGGGATTATTCAAATTCCAAAATTGGTTATATAACAATATTTAAGGATGAAACTGAAATTATAAGTGCAATTTCAAGTGATATCCTAGTTGGAATTTTGCTCCCACTTCTTCTGGCAAGTTTAGTTTTAATTATTTTGATATATACGATTAACAAAAAAGTTCTTTATCCAATACGGGAAATAGTAAAATATACAGACGAACTAAAAAATGGGAACTATAATAAAAAAACTCCAAAAGTATATTTTACAATTTTACAAAATTTAAGCAACACTATGGGTGAATTAAGGGATACAATAAATGAACAATTCCAAATGCTTAATAACCTTCCAACCCCTGTTCTTAAAATTGATAAAGAATTTAATGTTGAGTATATAAATATTGCTGGGGCAAAGGTTGCTGGCACTAATCAAACTTCTGTTGTTGGAAAAAAATGTTACAACTATTTTAAGACCGAGCATTGCAACACAGAAAATTGTGCAACTGCAAAAGCTATGAAAGAGAAAAAGCCCATAACAGCCGAGACTATTGCAAATCCGAACAATAGTAAAATGGAAATTATATACACAGGTGCACCAATTACCAACAATTCTGGAGAAGTTGTTTCGGCGTTGGAGGTTATCTCGGATATAACTGAGATGAAAGATAGAGAAAACTATTTAGCTCATAGCACAGAAACAATTCTTAAGGCAATGGAAAGGTTTGCTCAGGGCGATTTAACAGCTAACGTTAAAGCCGAAAAAGAAGGGGATGATATTGCAAAACTCTTTGACGGATTTAATAGAACTGTTAGCAACTTACGAGATATTATTATTCAAGTTAGAGCAGCCGTAGAGGCAACATCCAGTGCAAGCACTGAAATATCCTCTAGTGCAGAAGAAATGGCAGCAGGATCCCAAGAGCAGAGTGCACAAACCAGCGAAGTTGCAGCTGCAATGGAAGAAATGTCGCGAACAATAGTTGAAACAGCAAGCAATGCAACCGTTGCGGCCGAGGCATCAAACGAATCGAGCGAAAAGGCAATAGAAGGGACAGAAAAAATAAATGTTTCTAAAGAGGGAATGCAAAAAATAATAACTGCGGCAGATACTGTTGGAAATCAAATAAATTCACTTGCAATAAAATCTGAGCAGATTGGGAATATAGCCCAAATAATTGGTGACATTGCAGACCAAACAGATCTGCTTGCATTAAATGCTGCAATAGAAGCCGCTCGTGCAGGTGAGCAAGGACGCGGGTTTGCAGTAGTTGCTGATGAAGTAAGAAAGTTGGCTGAGCGAACAACAAAAGCAACAAAAGAAATAGCAGAAACTATTAAAGGAATTCAAACAGTTGTAAAGGAAGCAAGCCTATCAATGCAAGACGCAGGTATAGCAGTAAATAATGGAATTTTATTAAATGATGAAGTTGGGAATGTTTTGTCTATAATATTAGAGAGTGCCGAAAATGTAGCTATGCAAATAAGTCAAGTTGCTGCAGCAAGTGAAGAGCAATCCGCTACAGCCGAGCAAGTATCAGCAAACATTGAGGGAATAAATAATGTAGCAAGTGAATCTGCTGCAGGAGTTCAGCAGATAGCTTCTGCTTCGGAAGATCTGAATAGATTAACAGAAAATTTAAGTCAACTTGTGGAGCAATTTAAAGTTGATAAAAATTTTGAACTTATTGAATAATAGAAGGACTCTTTCTATAATGCTTTATTATAGAAAGAGTTCCACATAATTTAATCACTTCATTTTTATTTTAACCCAAATTCAGCATTAGAAAAGCACAAATGCTGAATCGCTCAAGCTGGAGTAAGGGATGACAACAATAATCCTTCAACCCCAAAGGTTATCATCCCTAACTCCAGCTAAGGCGGGGCAGGTCGTCTTATGCATTGATAATTCTTAATCTGGGTCTTGTTCTTTCCAATCCTCTTGCATAATTGGGGTTTAATGTGTTGCAAAAATTAAATGTTCTGTTTTTTATTGGTTGTTGGCAATTTGTCTTGTGGGGTTTGTTATAGTTCGTTGCCTTTTTTAAGTTGTTGCTAATTTTAATTGGTGCTGTTCCCATTTGTTTTTCTTGTGCGTTTAATGTAACGAAAGTTCCGCAAAAACA
>CAMZLW010000015.1 GCA_947311785.1 uncultured Ignavibacteriales bacterium
CCTCATATATTTGCACAGATTCTTCATTTTCGCTCTATTTTACAAGTTTATCCTTGTCTTGTTGAAAACTTTCGGACAGTTGTGATTTTTTTTACATCAAGTATTCAAAATATGTGTGGAATACAGATGTTATATTTATAATAGTCGTATATTTATTCAACAATAATTATGCTATGGAATAATTTTAGAACTGCCACTTGACAAAACATCATTTATTACATACTTTTGCTATCAAGTTTTTTAGTTCTTACAACATATTTAAATTTTTATCAAGAAAGGTTGAGGGAAAGGCCCTATGACACCTTAGCAACCTGAATATACATTCAAGGTGCTAATTCCAACCCATTTATTTGGGAGAGATAAGTAAGTAGTATTTTTATAACCTCTTTGGATTTTCTTCTTAAGAGGTTTTTTTGGTTTTAAAGCAACTATGGAAAAACGAAAGGTCCTAGTTTACGTCATTGAGAGCATCTTTTTGCGAAACAATCTGTGAGAGATTGCCACGTCGTCCAAAAAACATTGGACTCCTCGCAATGACAGTAAATTTAGTTTTTACTTTACGATTCACGATTTTCGTTTAACGGTAAATTTTATTTTTTAATTAACATCATTTAATATAAATAGGAAAACATTATGAAAAACAAGTATAGATTTGAAACACTACAACTACACGCTGGACAAGAGCCTGACTCAGTTACAAATTCACGAGCTGTGCCACTATATCAAACAACATCATATACATTTAATGATGCAGAACACGCGGCAAACCTTTTTGATTTGAAAGAATTTGGAAATATATACACGCGTATAATGAATCCTACAACAGATGTTTTTGAAAAGAGAATTGCTGCACTCGAAGGTGGAGTTGCGGCTCTTGCAACTGCATCTGGAATGGCTGCACAGTTACTTGCAATTACAACCATTGCCGAAAGTGGCGATAATATTGTATCCACCAATTTGCTTTATGGTGGAACTTTTAATCAGTTCAAAGTTGCATTACCACGTTTAGGAATTGATGTAAAATTTGTTGATGGTGATGAACCAGAAAAATTTGCAGAGCTAATTGACGAGAAAACAAAGGCCCTTTACATTGAAACAATAGGAAATCCTAAATTAAATATTCCAAGAATTGATGCAATTGCAGAAATAGCACACAAGAATGGAATTCCATTAATAGTAGATAATACATTTGGTGCTGGCGGATTTTTATCGCGCCCTATTGAACACGGAGCCGATATTGTTACAGCATCTGCAACAAAATGGATTGGCGGACATGGAACTTCTATTGGTGGTGTAATTGTCGATTCTGGTAACTTCGATTGGGGAAGCGGAAAGTTCCCTACTTTCACAGAACCATCGCCAGGCTATCACGGATTAGTTTTTAACGATGTTTTCGGCAAAGGCTCAGATTTTGGAAATATTGCATTTATAATCCGTGCAAGAGTTGAAGGTCTTAGAGATTTAGGTGCTGCTATTAGTCCGTTTAATTCATTTTTACTCATTCAAGGACTCGAAACATTATCCTTACGTGTTGAACGCCACGCAGAAAATGCACATAAACTTGCAAAGCATCTTGAAGCACATCCAGACGTAGATTGGGTTTGGTATCCTGGATTAGAAAGCCATCCTTCGCACGAAAATGCTAAGAAATACCTAAATAATAATCTCTTTGGTTCAATGATAGCTTTTGGAATAAAAGGTGGAATTAGTGTAGGCAAAAAGTTTGTTAATAGTGTTAAATTAGCTTCACTTGTTGCAAATGTAGGAGATGCAAAAACATTGGTTATTCATCCAGCATCAACAACGCACCAACAACTTTCGGCAGATGAACAAATTGCATCTGGAGTTTTGCCAGAGATGATTCGTGTTTCTGTTGGAATTGAAAATATTAACGATATAATTGAAGATTTTGATAGTGCAATTGAAAGTGCATTAAAATAATTACAAGCAAGTTGCAAATAGAACACACCCCTAAATCCCCTCTCAAGAGGGGACTTTTAAACACCATACTGTAAAGTGTGAGCTAGTAATTTTGTTTCCCCTTTTGAAAGGAGGAAGATGCGAGGCACTAGAGATAAGTGCTTTAGCAATTTAAGGAAATATTGAAATTTATGAATGCAAAAACAAAAATAGTAAGCCTATTTAATTTTAACGATCCACTCACCTTGGAAACTGGGGAACAATTCTCTCCAGTTCAAGTGGCTTATCAAACCTATGGAACACTTAACAGTGCTGGGACTAATGCTATTTTGGTTAACCACGCACTTACAGGTAACGCTCACGCTGCTGGAACTATTACCGAAATTGAAACTGACATAAATAGTAATCCCGATTTGTTGCAAAAATATTCCAAACTTCATAACGGCAAAAAAGGTTGGTGGGATGATTTGATAGGTAATGGAAAAGTTTTAGACACAAATAAGTATTTTATAATTTCTTCAAATATTCTTGGTAGTTGCTACGGCACAACTGGTCCTGTTGCAATTAAAAATATATTCAATAGAAAATATGGAATGGACTTCCCCACTATTACCGTGAGAGATATGGTGAAAGTTCAAAGAAAATTATTAGAGCATCTTGGAGTTAAAAAACTTAAAGCTGCTGTTGGAGGCTCACTTGGTGGCATGCAAGTTCTCGAATGGGGAATTATGTATCCAGAAATGCTTGAGTCTATAATTCCCATAGCTACCTCGGTTCAACACTCTCCTTGGGCAATTGCACTAAACCAAGCAGCACGACAAGCAATTATGAACGATCCTGTTTGGAACAATGGAAGTTATAAAGAGCAACCAATTATGGGGTTTTCGCTTGCACGCAAAATTGCAATGATTAGTTACCGAAGTCTTGAATCTTTTGAAACTAAATTTTCGCGAAAAAGAAAAGAGACGATAGATAACAACATCAACAACAAAATAGATAATAAAAATATTTTTCAAATTGAAAGCTATCTAAACCATCATGGAACTAAAATAAATGAGCGGTTTGATGCAAATACTTATATTTATTTAAGTAATGCAATGGATTTGCACGATGTAGCACTAAACAGAGGAAGTTTACCAGAAGTGCTTGGTAGCATAAAAATTCCAACATTGGCTATTGGAATTTCGTCTGACATTCTCTATCCTGCAGAAGAGCAAAAAAGCATAGCCGAACTAATTCCTAACTCTACTTACAAAGAGATAGACTCAATTCACGGACATGATGCTTTTTTAATTGAGTTTAAACAGATGGAAAAAATAATATCTAAGTTTTTGAAAGAAAATAATCTTTGAGCCAATCTAAAAAGGTCAAAAGTGTAATTGCGAAGAAGTTTATTTTTTGAGGAATGTAACCACCTTCAAAAGCATTGTTACTTATTGTTAGCTACCCAAGAGCCACATCCAAAAACATCATAACAGCAAAACCAAGCATTGCACCAATTGTTGAGTAATCGGTTTCGTGCCCAGTTTGCGATTCGGGAATTAGTTCTTCAACAACAACAAAAATCATAGCACCAGCAGCAAAGGCTAAAGCGTAAGGAAGTATTGGTTGAACCGTCATTATCAAGTATGCACCAATCACACCAGCAATTGGTTCAACAATTCCAGAAAGCTGTCCGTAATTAAATGCTTTCCATCGTGATAATCCTTCGCGTCTTAAAGGGATTGAAACAGCTGCTCCTTCTGGAAAGTTTTGTAATCCAATGCCAATTGCAAGAGCAACAGCACCAGCAAGAACACTCATATCTGGATTAAAAGCCAATGCACCAAAAGCTACACCAACCGCAAGCCCCTCAGGAATGTTGTGCAGTGTGATTGCAAGCACAAGTAAAACACTTCGTTGCCACGGAGTTTTAATTCCTTCGGCATCTTCAATTTTTAAATCCATGTGAACATGTGGTAAAATTTTATCAACAATAAAAAGAAATGCACCGCCAGATAAAAATCCAACTACTGCGGGTATCCACCCTGCAGTTCCACTTTCTTCCGACATCTCTATTGCAGGAGCAAGCAACGACCAAAAACTTGCTGCAATCATAACCCCAGCCGCAAAACCAAGCATAACATTTAGAACACGTTGATTAATGCTTTTGAAGAAAAAAACCATTGCAGAACCAAGAGCAGTAACGCCCCAAGTAAAAAGAGTTGCACCAAGTGCCAATAACACTGGGTTATATTCAAGTAGCCATTCTATATTCAATTTATTATTTTCCTATTTATAAATAATATCTATTGTCTTAATATACTATTTTAGAACTATTTTTTCACACCCAAACTTTGCATTTTCTTAAATAAGTTAGTTCTATCAATACCTAGTGCTGATGCAGTATCTTGAATTTTCCAGTCATTATCATTTAATAATTTGGTGATAAACTCTTTTTCAAATTCCCTTTTTGCTTCTTTTAAATTTGTTGTTTCTAAGGATGGATTTTTAATTGTTGTTTTCTCGTCATTTAGCATATCATAAATATCAGACAATCCGACTTCACTACTTTTTGAAAAAATCACAATTTTCTCTACCAAGTTTTTAAGCTCACGCACATTGCCCGGATAGTTATAGTGCAATAACAATGATTCGGCTTGGGCAGAGAATTTTGTTACCAACTTGTTATAATTTGATGCAAACAAATTTAAGAAATGATACGCAATTGGAATAATATCATCCTTACGTTGCGATAATGGCTCAACATATAATTGTATTACGTTTAGCCGATGATACAAATCGGAGCGAAACTCACCATTTGCAACTAACTTGGATAAATTTTTATTTGTTGCTGCAATAATTCTTACATCAACTTTACGTGGATTGTTTTCACCAATAACATCAATCTCGTTCTCTTCCAATACACGTAACAATTTAGCTTGTAATTGGATTGACATATCTCCAATTTCATCTAGAAACAAAGAACCACCATTTGCTGCAAAAAATTTACCTTCTCTATCGTTAACAGCTCCGCTAAATGAACCACGCTTGTGTCCAAACAATTCCGACTCCAATAATTCCGATGGAATTGCTGCACAGTTAAGTTTAATATATGGCTTCCCTTTTCTGTTACTATTATGATGAACCGCCCACGCAACAAGCTCTTTACCAGTGCCACTTTCCCCTTCAATTAATACTTTTGCATTGGTTGGAGCAACGCTTTTTATTTGGCTAATTAAATTGAACATCGATTCACTTTCGCCAATCATTCTAAAATTTTCTTCCAACTCTTTAAATATATTTTCCTTTTCGTAAATAAGTTCGTGTTTTTTTAGTGCATTTTTTATTGTTACTATCAATCTTTCAGGGTCTAATGGTTTTTCAATAAAATCGAATGCTCCATTTTTTATAAGCTCAACAGCTATCTCTATATTGCTTTGACCAGATATCATTATTATTGGCACAGTAGGAATTTTATTTACAATCATATTAAATAAATCAATTCCATTTACGCCTGGCATTTTTACATCTAATAAAATTAAATCGAACTTTTCGTTTTGAAGATACTCTATTACACTACTTGAATTTGAAATTGTTGTAACTTCGTAATTATCCATCTCCAAAAATTTTTTTATTGACTTTAAGAAATTTATGTCGTCATCTATTGACAGAATTTTATGTTTCATTTTCCTAAGTCCAATTTACAGTTTTAAGTTTTGGAACTCTTTTGAATTCCTTTAAATTATTTGTAACTAAAGTTCCGTTATTTGCAATTACTATTGAAGCAATTAGTAAATCATTTGGTCCAATAACATTACCGGTCAATTCTAATTTTACTCTTATCTTTGAGTATGAAACTGCTGATGTTTCATCAAATGGTAGTATTTCCATCGAAGATAAAAATCGTTCAACTTTTTCTATGTTTTCCTTTTTTCGCTTACTTTTTTCAGCTCCAAAGAGTAATTCGGCTTTTACAATTAATGGAATCTTTATGTTACTTGGAGAAAGAGACAATACTTTCTCAGCTAATTTTTTGCTGCTTCCGTTTAAAAGATATATGCAAATATTTGTGTCGAGAAAATATTTCATTTTAACGTTTCCCTTTTTATATCTTTTGCAAAATCAACATCAGATGGTTCAATAAATGTTTCATCAGCAATAGAACCAATAAGACTTTTAAATTCTTCAGACCATTCGTTATTCAATGATTTTTTAATTTTTAATCTTACCCAATTGGAAATTGATATGTTTTCTGCTTTTGCAGATTTGGAAACTTCATTTAATGTTTGCTCATCTACGTATAATGATATTTGTGGCATATTTTTATTACTCCAATTATTTATAGCTAAATATAATTTACAACAAGTATAATTGCAAGTATATTTTAAGAGATGATAAATTTTGTTTTAAATAACACACCCCTTAATCCCCTCTCAAGAGGGGAAAACACGAGACTGAAGGAGCAGTCAAAAAGTCCCCTCTTGAGAGGGGGTTGGGGGTGTGTTCTCTTTACCACTTAATGCTATCCCACATTAAAACTACTCATCAGCCATCGGCAAAAGCAATGTTACAGTAGTTCCCAAACCAAGTTTTGAGTAAATACTAATCTCGCCTCTATTATCTTCAACTATTTTCTTTGCAATTGCAAGTCCTAAGCCTGTGCCATCTTTTTTTGTTGTAAAGTATGGTTCAAAAATTTGATTAACTTTTTCTTCCTCAATTCCTTTGCCGTTATCACTAAACTCTATTTGCAAAAAACTTTGGTGATTCATTTTTTGTGCCAACTCTGTTTTTATCTCTAAAATTCCCTTTCCATCCATTGAATCTATTCCATTTTCTATAATTATATGAAATAACTGCTCAATTTGTAATGGGTCAACAAAAATAGTTGCATCAATATTTGGAAATGATGTTGCAATTTTTACACCGTTTTTTGTGTAACTGTTGAATTGTTGCAACGCTTTTTCAATTATTTCTTTTGAATTTACAATTTGAAAATTGGGCTTTTCAAGATTTGCAAATTTCAAGAAGCCTTGAGTTAAACTTCTAATTCTATTTACTTCGGAACGAATCATTGAAATATCATCTTTAAATCCTCCTTTCTTAGGAATATTCTCTTCATCAATCCGTTTGTTTAACGCTGCAAGATTTAACTGAATTGTTGAAAGCGGAGTTTTAATATCGTGTGCAATTTTTTGCGATGTTTTACCGTAAGTTCCGCAAAAACAGCAATAAAAAACCGCCGTAAGCCTATATTAGGAAAGGTTTTATGAGCATTTAGCCCAAATTATTTTCTTAGCTCAGTTTTATAGTTTTAATTTTAA
>CAMZLW010000016.1 GCA_947311785.1 uncultured Ignavibacteriales bacterium
AAGGACAAAGTGAAAGAGGAAGAAAAGGACAAAGTGAAAAAAGAGGAGAAGGACGTCAGTAACGACGTTCAAGTTTCACAATATATCTTTGCAGTTACCTATTCATCAGATATGTTTCTCAATGCCTCATTTACCTTTAGCGAGCTACCACAATGTCTTTCCTAATGTAAAGCGACTGCACCAGGACCAAAGGAAATAACCATATCCATGCTGAACCACGTGATTTAAGATAACCCATCAATATTATTATCAACATGCAATGTGATTTGGGAGGTCGGGAGCTATTGCCAAGTTTCCCTCATGAGCTGTGTATGTAAACTACTCATTGTTGTCATCCCTTACTCCAGCTTGAGCGATTCAGCATTTGTGCTTTTCTAATGCTGAATTTGGGTTAGAAGGTAAAGTAGGGGGAGTTATTAATTAAATTGTTAAATTGCTGATTGGAATTAAAAAAATGTTTTTAATTGAAAGTTCTTCCATGAACTAACTTTAGCAAAATAAAATTTATAAAAATGAGGAATTGCATTGAAAATAAAAACAGATAGATACTCAAAAGACTATACTAAAGAAGTTGAAAAAATTGATAAAAAACTTGCAAAACTCTTAGAGAATAAAGAGCCAAAGTCTTTATACAAACCATGTAGTTATATTTTACAGAGTGGTGGTAAGCATTTGCGTGCGTATTTAGTTTTACTTTCAACAAAAGCAGTTGGTGGTAAATTTTCGCAGGCATACAATGCCGCACTCTCTTCCGAAATTCTTCATAGCTTTACACTTGTTCACGATGATATTATGGATAGTGCCGAAAAAAGACGGGGTAGAACAACGCTTCACATTAAATATGATATTAGTACAGCCATTCTTGCAGGCGATAGCCTTATTGCCGTTGCGTATAAGAGTCTGCTAAAAGATTGCAAAATAAATACTACTTCAATACTAAATACATTTAACGAAAGTGTAATTGAAGTTTGTGAAGGTCAAAGTCTCGACAAAGAATTTGAGGTTCGTAAAGATGTTACAATTCCAGAATATACAAATATGATTCAAAAAAAGACTGCTGCTCTAATTCAAATGTGTTGTTCGATAGGTGCTCAAATTGGTAATGGTAGTAAATCAGAAATTAAATCGTTAGAGAAATACGGCAAAAATCTTGGTTTAGCATTTCAATTAAAAGACGATTTGCTTGATATTATTGGACACTCAAAAGATTTTGGAAAAAATGTTGGTGGTGATTTAGTTGAAGGGAAAAAAACCTTCTTGTTCCTAAAGGCCTTAGAAATAGCAAAAGGGAATGATAAAAAGGACTTGTTAAAAGTTGTAGCCAATAATGGGATTAGAAAAAATCAAATTAATAAATATAAAAAGTTATATGAGAAACTAAATATCCTTGCTATTACTGAGAAAGAGATAGATAGATATACTGATATTGCAATAAATTCATTAAAGGGAATAGATAATATTGATGTCAAAAATAATTTAACATGGTTAGCAAATTCACTTATAAACAGAAATAAATAATGATTGAAAAAGATTTGACATCAAAGATGCTAGGGAAAATTCAAAACCGAATTTATACTATACGTGGTATGCAAGTTATGATTGATAGAGATTTAGCAAATCTTTATAATGTTGAAACAAGACGACTTAACGAACAAGTCAAAAGAAATATTGAAAGATTTCCTGATGAATTTATGTTTCGGCTATCACAAGAGGAAATGAAACATTGGATGTCGCAAATTGCGATATCCAATAAAGAAAAAATGGGATTAAGAAAACCTCCTTTGGCTTTTACCGAACAAGGGGTATCAATGTTATCCTCAGTTCTTAAAAGTAAACCCGCTATAAGAGTAAGTATTCAAATTATAAAGGCATTTGTTGAAATGCGAAAATTCCTTGTCAATAATGCACTAATATTTCAGCGTTTTGAAAACGTTGAGATGAAGCTATTAACATATAAGAACGAAACAGATGAAAAATTTGGACTAATTTTCAAAGCAATGGAAGAGAAAGACATCACACCTAAACAAGGTTTGTTTTATAACGGACAGGTATTTGACGCATATACTCTTGTTGCAGATATAATACGAACAGCAAAAAAACATATTATACTAATTGATAACTATGTGGATGATACAGTATTAAAACTTTTTACAAAGCGAAAGAAAAAAGTAAGCATAACAATTTATACAAAAATAGTATCCAAAGTATTAAAGCAAGATTTAGAAAAGCATAATAATCAATATGAACCAATAGAAATAAAAAAAATTAAAACATCACACGACCGATTTTTAATTGTTGATGACAAAATAGTTTTTCATTTTGGAGCATCATTAAAGGACTTAGGCAAAAAATGGTTTGCATTCTCCAGATTGGAAATAGATGCAAAAGATATAATTGATAGATTAGAAAAGAATGGTTAGCAAATTCACTTATAAACAGAAATAAATAATGATAGAAAAAGAAGTTACAATAATCAACAATGCTGGTTTACATACACGCCCTGCGGCTACTGTTGTAAAAATAGCATCACAATATAATTCAGAGTTCTTTATTAGGAAAGATGGGATGAGTATTAATGGCAAAAGTATAATAGGAGTTATGACTTTAGCTGCTGCCAAAGGCTCAACTCTTGAACTCTCTTTTGAGGGAGAGGATGAGGAAAAAATGGCAGAAGCAATAATAGAATATTTTAACAGAGGCTTTGACGAATTATGATTGAAAAGAATAATGTTTTTAAGGGTATTCCTGCTGCTCCTGGAATAAAAATTGCAAATGCTTTCTTATTCAAAAAAGAAATTGAAAAAGTAAAAGAAGAAACTATTTCAGATACTGATGAAGCAATTAATATTTTGAATGAGTCGCTTGCAAAATCGAAAAAAGAATTGTTGAAGGTTTTTTCACTTGCAGTTGATAAGCTTGGAAGAAAAAGAGCTGCACTTTTTGAAGCTCAAATTATGATTTTAGATGACCCAGTTTTGTTAGACAAAATGAGATCTAGAATTAGAGAGGAAAAGAAAAATTCTGAGTTTATTGTAAAAGATGAATTTTCAAAATATCAAAATTTGATGTCGTTATCGGACGAGCCTTATATGAAGGAACGTGCTTTAGATATTGAGGATATTAAGAATAGAATTATTAGAAACATCAAAAAGAAAAAATGGAAATCTAGAATTACTGATGAAGAAGTTATTTTAGTATCAACTTCTTTAACACCAGCTGATACAGTTTTGTTTTCGAGATTAAATGTTACTGGTTACATTACAAATTTTGGAGGGTTAACTTCGCATGCAGCAATTGTTGCAAGATCGTTAAATGTACCCGCTATTGTTGGGCTACATGAGGCAACCGAAAATATTAATAATTCTGACAAAATTATTATTGATGGATTTAATGGTATTGTTGTTGTAAATCCAGATGCTGAACAATTAGATTTTTATCAAGAAAGAATTAAGAAACTTTATGAAGAAGATACTGAACTTGCTAAGCTTAAGGATTTGCCAGCCGAAACTTTGGATGGAAGAAAAATTGATATTCTTGCTAATTTAGATATGCCAGAAGAACTAGATTTAATAATCCAAAATGGTGGCGAGGGCGTTGGCTTAATGCGTACCGAGCAAATTTTTCAAGAGTATGATTCTTTTCCTAGTGAAGATGAACAAGAAGAGGTCTATTCCAATTTTGCACAAAAGCTTTATCCATTGCCATTAACAATACGTGCATTTGATATTGGTGGAGATAAAGTATTACCTGTTGATGTTCAAGAACCCAATCCTATGTTGGGCTGGCGGGGAATAAGATTTTTATTAGACAATGAAAATTTGTTTAAATCTCAGATACGTGGAGTATTAAAAGCTAGTATTCATAAAAATATAAAATTCATGATTCCAATGGTCTCTTCTGTTCGTGAAGTTGAGTTAACAAAAAATTTAATTCGTGAGTGTAAGAAAGAATTAATTAATGAAAAAATTAGCTTTGATGACCACATGGAACTTGGAATTATGATTGAAGTTCCTTCTGCAGCATTGATGATTAGTGAGTTTGCTCAAGATGTTGATTTTTTCAGCATTGGCACAAACGATTTAATTCAATATATGCTTGCCGTCGATAGAGGTAACAATATTGTTACAAAGCAATACCAAGAATTTCATCCAGCAATAATTAGAACACTACGCTTTATTATTACTGCTGCAAATAAAAGCAACACACGAGTAAACCTTTGTGGTGAAATGGCGGCAGACTATAGAGCAATACCACTGCTAGTTGGCTTAGGGCTTAATTCTCTAAGTGTAAGTGCACCAGTTATACCACACGCAAAAGAAATTATTAGAGCATTAAATTTTTCGGAAGTATCTAGCTTTGTTACCGAATGTTTAAAGTGTAAAACTGAAAAGGAAATTCACAATAAATTAGAAGAATTTTATTCTGTTAATTTTAGTAAATCGTCAAAAGATTTTTATTCTAATTAAAAGGGTTATTATGAAAAACAATAAAATAATATTTCTGTTTTTAGTATTTACTTCATTACTCTTCTTAACTGCATGTACACCAGGTGGTGGAGCAAATACTCCCGATAACCCAGCTGGGTTTTTTATGGGTATTTGGCATGGTTGGATTGCACCAGTTTCACTATTTATGGGCTTCTTTAATCCAGAAATTAGAATTTATGAAATCTATAATTCTGGCTGGTGGTACGACTTTGGCTTTTATATGGCAATAATTAGTGGCTTTGGTGGATTATCATTTTTCCGCAAAAACAAAGAGGAATAATTAGAGACAATAACTGTTGTTTGGATTGTCGCTACAAATTTGTTATTAAAGATTCCGAAACGAGTTCGGAATGACTTTCACTTCATGTGTCATAAAACAAAATTGTCAATTATCAATTGCTCTAATGTGCTTCAAGCCAATTATCACCAACACCAATATCAACAATGGTAGGAACTTTTAATAAAAATGCTTCTTCCATATTTTTTCTAATTATTGGTTTCACAATTTCAAGTTCATCTTTAGGAACATCAAAAACTAATTCATCGTGAACTTGTAAAACCATTTTTGTCCTCGCATTAATTTTTTCTAATTCATTTTGAACCTTAATCATAGCAAGTTTAATCATATCTGCTGCGGTTCCTTGAATTGGCATATTAACTGCAACGCGTTCTTCAAACTGTTTCATCACTCGGCTTTTACTATTTATATTTTTTAAGTATCGTCTTCGTCCAAGTAGCGTTACGGCATACTCATGCTGACGAGCAAAGTTAACAGAATCATCAATAAAACTTTTAACTTTGCTAAAGTTTGAAAAATATGTATCAATAATTTCTTTTGCATTACCTCTAGAAATTCCTAATCTATTTGCCAACCCAAAAGCACCAATGCCGTAGAGAATTCCAAAATTAACTTCCTTTGCTTTACGCCTCATATCAGAAGTTACTTCTTCTTGAGGAACAGCAAAGACAAGGGCTGCGGTTGATTTGTGTATATCCTCACCATTCTTAAATGCTTCCATCAAGGTTTCATCTTTACAGATTGATGCCATAATGCGCAACTCAATTTGGCTGTAATCGGAGCTAAGCAAAACATGGTTTTCATCCCGTGGAATAAAGGCTTCGCGTATTTTCTTTCCTAAATCTGTGCGGATTGGAATGTTCTGCAAATTAGGATTTAAGCTAGATAATCTTCCAGTAGAAGCAACAGTTTGATTAAACGAAGTATGCACTCGTTTAGTTTTTGGATTTATTAGCTTTGGTAAAGCATCAGCATAGGTGGATTTCAATTTTGCCGCTTGGCGATATTCTAGAAGGAAATCAACAATTGGGCTTTCTCCTTTTAATGCTGCTAGTGAAGATGCGTCTGTAGAAAATCCAGTTTTTGTTTTTCTTGTTGGGGGTAAATTTAATTTTTCAAATAAAATTACTTGCAACTGTTTAGGAGAATTAATATTAAAAACTTCGCCAGCATGCTCGTAAATCTCTTTTGTGTAGCTATCCATCGAGGTTTGTAGCAATTTGCTAAATTTATTTAATGCAGAAACATTTAAATTTATTCCTGCACGTTCCATTTTTTCAAGCACAGTAACCAACGGAAATTCAATTTCTTTTGAAATAGTTTCCAGTTTTTTTTCAGAAAGCATTTTTTGAAAAACTTCAAATAATCTGAATGTAATATCAGCATCTTCGCAAGCGTATATTGAAAGCTCGTTTAAGTCAGCATCAAAAATTAAATCGGCATCTTTATTTTTACCCATTAATTTTGAAAAGGGAATAGGGGAGTAGCTCAAATATTTTTCCGACAGTGCGTCCATTCCATGTTTTTGATCTGGGTCAATAATATAGCTGGCAATCATCGTATCAAAATAAAAATTTTCAACATTTATTCCATTAGTTTTTAGAACTGCAATATCATATTTTCCGTTTTGGCAAACTTTTTTAGAATTTTTATCCTCAAAAACTGGTTTGAATATTTCAGTAAATTCATCAATACTAATGCGGTCAGATAAGTTACGAGCAAATAGACTTTCTGAAAAAACAAAAGGATTTATTGGAACAAAAAAAGCTTCATTAGTTTTTGTTGCAAAAGATACTCCAGCAAGTTTTACATCGTAAACATTAAGCGAGTTTGTTTCGGTATCAAAAACAAAAAGGTCAATATTCTGTAATGTATTGGCAAGTTGCTTTGCTTCATCTACAGTAGTGATAAGGTTATAATCAACTTTAGATGAATTATACTCCGTTAAAGTTTTAATAACTTCTTCAGATTCTTTCGTATTAACGGTGCTAACATTATATACTTTGTGTAATTTAGTTATTATACTTTTTAACCCTAATTCTGTTAAAATTTCTGTTGCTTCCGTCAAATCTGGAACGGTAAATTTTGTTGCAGCAATATCCATTTTGTAAGGAACATCAGTCATAATAGTTGCAAGCTCCTTCGATAGAAATGCGTTCTCTTTACTTGCTTCTAATTTTGTGCGTATTCCTTTCTTTTCAATGGAGCCAATGTTTTTGTAAATATTTTCTAAACTTCCAAATTGTTGAATTAAAGGAGTTGCCGATTTTGGTCCAATGCCCGCTACGCCAGGTATATCGTCGCTTGCATCGCCAACCATAGCAAGGTAATCTACCATATACTTTGGCTCAAAGCCGTAGTCTTCAATCACTTTTGCTTTATCCATCATCACAACATCATCGCCAGCTCGCCCAGGTTTTACCATTGTAACTTTATCAGTAACAAGTTGCACGTAGTCTTTATCGGGTGTTACTGCGTATGAGTCGTAGCCTTCTAACTCTGCTTTTCTCACAGCTGTGCCTATTAAATCATCGGCTTCGTAGCCTGGTAAAATGTATAGTGGAATTTTTAGTGCTTTAATTAGTTCCATAATCCTTTTTATTTGTGGAACCATATCCTCGGGCATTTCTGCTCGTGAGGATTTGTATTTGTCGTAGCGTTCGTGCCTAAATGTTTTCTCTTTTGAATCGGAAGCAATTACAAGATAATCTGGTTGTGAGTCTTTAATTATTTTAACCAACTGATTCATAAAACCATATACTGCCGAGGTTGGTTCTCCCTTTGAGTTTTTTAGAGGGTTATTTATAAAGGCAAAGTATCCTCTGTAAGCAATAGCCATTGCGTCAATTATTACAAATCGTTTTTGTGGATTTTCCATTTATTCTCTATCTTCCAAGCTTGTTTATATTCATTAAAGTAAACAGCAATCTATTTAATTATTGAACAAATCCAAAATAACTAAACATGAATTGTTTAGATGGAACATGATATATGCTCGTCATTGCAAGGAGCATTTTTTTGAGACGTGGCAATCTGTTGTGATTGCAATATCATAAAGAGAATTACTTATCTATAATTATAATAAGAGAATAACATGAAAAATAAAATCATCTTGTTTGTAATATCACTATTACTACTTTCGTCAAATTATATCTTTTCCCAAAGTATAAATGACACTATCTATATAGCTTCATGGAATATTGAAAATTTATTTGATGCAATTGACGATGTGGATAAAAGGGATGAAGAGTTTCTTCCTGATGGAAAGAAGAAATGGACTCAAGAGAAAATTGATTCCAAAATAGAAAATTTAGCAAAAGTTATTAATTGGATGAATGATGGCAAAGCTCCAGATTTATTAGGTGTGCAAGAAGTTGAACATCAACATTTGTTAGATACACTTTTACAAAGACATTTTGGAAGTAGAAATTATAAAGTTGCATACGCAGAAGCTCCAGATAAGCGTGGTATTGATAATGGCTTAATTTATGACGCAGAAAAATTTGAAGTTCTAAATGTAAATCCAATGGAGGTTGAGCTACCAAGTAAATATCCAACAAGATATATTTTGGAAGTAAAATTAAAAGTAGCAAATGGAGAAGAATTATATGTTTTTGTAAATCACTGGCCTTCGCGTAGTGGCGGTGAAGAAAAATCTCGTCCTAATAGAATAAAAGCAGCAACTGTTTTAAGAGAAGAAATAGATAATTTGTATAAAGAAAACACAAAACTTAATATAGTAATACTTGGTGATTTCAACGACGAGTATGAGAATCTATCTATATCTAGATACTTATGGGTACAAGATTTTAATTGCGATGTACGAATAAATCCGAAACGCTTATACGATTTATCCTACAGTGAGTTTATTGCAGGAAATGGGACTTACCTTTATCGTGGCGATTGGAATATGCTTGACCATATAATTATTTCGAGTGAATTATTAGGGAAGGGAAATGTGAAATTTATTTGTAATTCGTTTGAATTAATTAAACCAAAATTTATGATTACACAATCTGGAAAATATAAAGGTGCGGCAACTCCAACATTTGGTGGACGAAAATATATTGGAGGATATAGCGACCATATTCCTGTTGGTGCAAAATTTTTATTGCCAAAGTAATTATTTGTGTTTTTTTTATTAACTGTATAAAAAAATTAAATTCAAAATGAATATTTTATTGACATTTATTTGTTATTTGAATAACATTGATGTCTATAATTTATCAATTATAACAAAGTAATTTTTTAACTTAACAATATACCTTAGGAGGTTATCTCTTATGCAATTTTCAGAAATCATAGGTTCAGTTTCTTACCTTATTGCACAAGTCGAAAGTACTGGTGCACTTACTTATTTACAAGAAAAATTTGTTGCTGGTGGTGCGTTCATGTATCCAATTCTTGGTTCATTAATTGTAGGATTAGGATTTGTGTTTGCTAAAATTTACACTCTTACAAAAGCTAATGTAAATGCAAAAAAATTCATTCTAAAAGTAAAAGATGCCTTGCAAAAAGGTGGTGTTGATGAAGCAATAAAAGTGTGTGAAGGTTCTAGTGGTTCAATAGCATCGGTTTTTCATGCTGGTCTTTTAAGAGCAGATGAAGGTGTTGATGCGGCTGAAAAAGCTATTATGGCTTATGGTGCTATCGAAATGGGATTCCTTGAAAAAGGAATGATTTGGATTGCAACATTTATTTCTGTTGCTCCAATGCTTGGTTTTACAGGAACAGTTCAAGGTATGGTTGAAGCATTCGATTCTATTGCTGCTTCTGCACAAATGTCGCCATCGGTTGTTGCTGCTCCTATAGCAGTAGCGTTATTAACAACATTGTTTGGTCTTGTTACAGCTATTATTCTTCAAATATTCTTCAACTATCTTATATCAAGAATTGACAAAATTGTTGGTGATATGGAAGAAAGTTCAATTGAATTAATTGATGCGTTATACGAATTAAATAAAAATAATTAATTAAATTATTGAGAGAATGAATAATGGTTCAGATTAAAAAGAAAAAAGAGATAGAAGCAAAAATACCAGATGCTGGTATGTCTGATATTGTGTTTCTACTTTTATTATTCTTTCTGGTTTCAACAACAATTGATGTAGATACTGGTATTGGTTTAGGTTTACCTGAATACCAAGAAGAGCAAGAGCTTGTTCCAATATCTAAAGAGAGATTAGTTACTGTAAATATAAATGAGAATGGAGACGTTCTTCTAAATAAAGAAGTAATTGCAATTCCTCAAATAAGTGAAAACTTAAAAGAACGAATTGAAAGCAAAATCAATTTACCTTCTAAAAAGAAATTGATTGTCTCTATTAAAACTGATAGAAGAACTAATTATAACCTCTACATTCAAGCGTTAGATCAAATTGTTCTAGCATATTCGGAAGTGCAAGAAGCTTATTCGCAACAAGTTTACGGAAAAGCTCTTTCTGATTTGACACCTGAAGAGAAAAAGATTGTAATAAAAGAAAAAGTTCCAAAAATTATTTCAATTGCAGAACCAGAAAAGATAAATTAAGGAATAGCAATGAATTTTAAGAAAAAAAGAGCTAAAAGTAATCAAGAAATTCCTACATCATCAATGCCTGATATTATTTTCATGCTTTTGCTTTTCTTTATGGTTGCAACAACTTTAAGGGAGGTTGATGTTTATGTTAAATTTAAACTTCCCGAAGCTGTAGCTATTGAGAAAATAGAAAATAAAAGATTGATATCTTATATATGGGTTGGTAAAAGTGGTAGGATACAGTTAAATGATAATATTGTAGAATTAGATGAAATTCAAGATATTATGTATAAAAAGCGTGTTGAATTACCAAATGTAATTGTTTCACTACGTATCGATAAAGAATCTGATATGGGAGTTGTTACAGATATTCAACAAGCTTTACGAAAAGCATCTACCTTGCGTATAAATTATTCTTCAATGCTTAAACAATAGCATTAATATCTATTGTAAAGGCAGGTTGTTTTATTACATCCTGCCTTTTTTTTTGTATAATTATAAATATGGGTTTAGAATGAGTTTAAAAGAAAAAGTTAATTCTGACATAAAAGAGGCAATGAAGTCTGGCGACAAAGTTCGCTTAACAGCAATTCGCTCTATAAAAGCTTTAATTTTAGAATTTGAAAAAAGTGGAATTAATCGTGATTTAACTACCGAAGAAGAATTAGGCTTAATTACTAGTGCTGCTAAAAAACGCAAAGATTCTCTTGAGCAGTTCACAAACGCTGGTAGAATTGATTTAGCTGAAATTGAAGAGCAAGAACTTGCAATCTTGTCGGAATATTTACCTAAACAATTAACCGATGAAGAAATTGAAGCATCAATTAGAGAGCTTGCTAAAGAAATTGGTGCCGAAAATAAATCACATTTTCGTAATTTAATGCCTGCTGCCGCTAAAAGTTTAAAGGGCAAAGCAGATGGCAGAAAAGTTAAAGAAATTGTTGAAAAAATATTAAGCTAAACCAAATATTAGCAGATGAATTATATAGATTTTGTTATAATATTTTTTCTTTTAATAGGTTTTGCATTAGGATTCAGAGATGGTCTAATACGTAAGCTAATTGGTTTAATTGGTCTTGTTTTCGGAATTGTTTTAGCCCTCGAATTTTATCAAAAACTTGCATTATTTATTTCCCCTTTTATTAACGATGAAATTTATCTTGCCGAAATTGTTGCTTGGCTATTTATTTTTATTGGAACAATATTTTTAGCCTCAATATTAAAACGAATTATCCATCCGTTAGATAAAGTAAATAGATTTACTAATCAGCTTTTAGGTGGAATATCTGGCACACTTCAAATTTTATTCTTTATTAGTGGTTTTTTATTGTTTTTGAATGTCTTTAATGTTCCTAGTAAAGAGATACAAGAAACCTCAATGTTATATGGGAAAGCATACAAAGTAATACCTGTAACTATTGATTTAATTATTGGTAAAAACTCTACTGCAATGGAATTATTGGATGAATTTATAAAGCAAAGTAGTGAAATTGAAGTTAAGGCAGATACCACAAAAATTATTATTGACGAAGTAATAGAAGACATAAAATGACTTCCACACAAGTATTAGAAACACTTGAGTATTTTAAAGTTCTCGAATATGTATCTAAATTCTCCTACACCGAAATAGGTAAAAATTTAATTCTTAAAGCACTGCCTAAAGAAAAATTTGAAGAAGCAATTAAATGTGGATTAAAGGTTACAGAGGCAAAGAATATTCTAATCGAAAATGATATTCCTCCATTTGAATTTTTACCAGATATACATTTACAATTAACACAAAGTAGAATTGAAGGAAGTGTTTTAACTGTTGACAATATTAGAGACACGCAAAATATTTTAATCAGTTCCCGAAAAATTAAGAACTTTCTTTCAGCAAAATGTGAAGGAACATCCTTAAGTTCTGAAAATATCAATTCACTTTTTATTGATAAGACATTAGAAAATAGAATAGATTTAATATTTACTTCCTCTGGCGAAATTAAAGACTCGGCTAGTGCTGAATTAAAATTAATACGTAACAGCATTAATGAAAAAAGTAATATTCTAAGAAAAACTGTTGATAAAATTCTAAAAAAAGTAAGTAAATCACTGTTAGTACAGGACGATTACACAACAATGCGTGATGGCAGAGTTGTGTTGCCCATTAAAGCAGAACATAAAAGAAAAGTTAAAGGTTTTATCCACTCCGAATCATCCACTGGACAAACTGTTTATATTGAGCCAGAAGAATCTTTAGAATTAAATAACGATTTGCTTTCGCTCCGTTTTGCTGAAAGTAGAGAAATTGAAAAAATACTTAAGCAAATTACTGAAAGCATTGGCAGCGTTAGTACAGAACTAAAAAAATCGCTTTCTACTATTGCAGTATTAGATACTTTTTTTGCTAAAGCCCAATATTCCATAGAAGTTGTAGGAGCATTTCCTACAATAAATACCGAAATGCCTTTAAAAATTATTGCAGGCTATCATCCAATTTTATTGAAAAAACTTTCTCGTAAAAACACTGTTCCGTTAAATTTGGAGATTAAAAACAATAAAATAATTGTGATTACTGGTCCAAATGCTGGAGGAAAAACAGTTGTTCTTAAATCAATTGGATTACTTTCACTTCTTGTAATGGCAGGATTTCATGTGCCTATTCATCCAGATTCTAATTTTAGATTTTTCAGTAATGTGCTTGTAGATATTGGAGATAAGCAATCTATTGAAGATGATTTAAGCACATTTAGTTCGCATCTTGCAAACATAAAAAATATACTTGAGGTTTTGGATAAAGACTCACTAATACTACTTGATGAACTCGGTACAGGCACTGACCCAACTGAAGGAGCAGCTTTAGCTACTGCAATACTTATTGCATTACGCGATAGGAATACTACATGCTTTGCTACTACTCATCATGGCGATTTGAAAATATTAGCCAATAGTGAACCTGGATTAGAAAATGCTTCAATGGAATTTAATTTAGAAGAATTGAAACCAACATATAAATTTAAGCAAGGTTTACCAGGCTCTAGCTATGGTTTTGAGGTTGCTAGCCGAATTGGAATTGATAAAATTATTATTGCAAATGCAAAAAATAACATAAAAAATGAAAGCAATAAAATTGAAGAGTTTTTAATCGATTTAGAAAATAAAACAAGTATAATTCAAAAAAAGTTGAATGAATATGAGATTGAAAACACACGATTAAAAGGGCTTACAAATCTTTATCAAACAAAATTAAACAAATTAGAAAAACAGAAAAATGAAATTATTTCTAACGCAAAAGAGAAAGCATCCAAACTTTTAGAGAATGTAAATAGGGAAGTTGAACAAACAATAAAAAATATAAAAGAAGGTAACGCTGATAAGGTAACAATTAAAAAGGCAAAAGAGAACATTAACTTGCTTAAACAAAAGAGTAAACCAGTTTTTGCAAATGAAAAAAGTGTTAAAATTGAAAATCCGAAAGTTGGCGATTTTGTGAAAATTATTGGAACAACTACTACTGGCGAAATAATTTCAATTAATAAAAAAAATGTCCAAGTATTATCGGGTAACATAAAAGTTAAAGCAAAATTAAATAATTTAGAATTTACCAAACGTGAAAAAAATAAATTTAAATCTAATTCGTATAATTATAGAACTGTTGAAATGCAAAGCTCTCGGCTCGACATAAGAGGCAATAAACCAGAAGAAATTGAATTTGAAGTGGTGAAATTTTTGGATAATGCATACAGCAGTAATCTAAATCAAATAGAAATAGTTCACGGAAAGGGAACTGGCGTTCTTAAAGAAATGGTTCACGAATTGCTTAAACACCACAGTGGTATTAAGAATTATGAATTTGCCAAAATCGAATTTGGTGGCGAGGGCGTTACTGTTGTTAATTTGAAGTGATATTTTTTTAATAAATTTCTAAAGTTAAAAACAGTTTTGAAAATTCATCTAGTTATTAAAAACTTTAGCTCACTTTAAACCTACAGCTTCTTGCACTTTTTAAAAATGATTTAGGCAATAAAGTAAAAAAAGCGATATATTGCCTTGTTAACATTTTTCACTAAATAACTCGGAGGAAACTTTGAACAAAAAAATACGTCTTTTGATAATTTCATTAGTTGTTTCTACTCAGCTCTTTGCTAGTGGATTTCAAATTAATGAACATGGTGCAAGAGGTATGGCTATGGCTGGTGCATACACTGCCTTAGCATTAGATGGTTCTGCTCTTTATTTTAACCCTGCTGGATTATCTCAACTTAAGGGAACACAAATAATGTTAGGAACAACGCTAATATCTCCATCAGCTACTTTTAGAGGAGTTGCTCCTGCTATAGATGAAACAGCAATGGAGTCTGCTCTATTTACACCTATTAACTTTTATGTAACACACGAGCTAAATGAAAAATTTGCTTTTGGATTTGGAGTTAATAATCAATATGGTCTTGGTTCTACTTGGGATAAAAATTGGGTTGGAAAATATCTCGCAATTGAAACAGAAGTTCAAACATTCTATTTTACTGGTGCTGCATCGTATAAATTTTCAGAGCAATTATCTGTTGGTGTTACTGCATCTTATGTTTACGGACATGTTGCAATTCTTAAAAAATCTCCTATGACTCCATTTAATGCCGATGCTACAATTGATTTGTCAGGAACTGCTGGCTCGTTTGCTTATTCTGTAGGTTTATTATTTAAACCATCCGATATGTTGAGTATTGGTCTAGATTTTAGAAGTAATACAAAACTAGATTTTGAAGGAACTGCAGATGTAACTGCTCCAGATGCACTAGCACATTTAGTTCCATCTGGTGATATTAAAGCTCCTTTAACACTTCCTTTTAATGCTACAATTGGTGTTGCGTTAATGCCATCAAAAGCATTAACAGTTTCTGCCGATTTCCAATATGTGGGATGGTCGAGCTATGATAAAATGGAAGTTACTTTTGTAAAATCTGGTGTGGTAAGTAGTTCACCAAGAAATTACGATAATTCTTGGATAGCACGTCTTGGTGCCGAGTATAATATCTCGGATAAATTTGATTTACGTGGTGGTTTATTATATGATAAAAATCCTGGAAAAGATGAATTTGTAGAACCTTCACTTCCTGATGCAGACCGTCTTGGACTTAATATTGGTGTTGGTTATAAAATTACTTCAAACATATCTGTTGATTTAGCATATATGTTCTTACGCTTTACAGAAAGAACTATTACTAATTCTGAAGTAGATTACACAGGCGGTGCTGCTGGTTTTAACGGAACTTATAATTCCTCGGCTCATCTTTTAGGACTTAACTT
Organism: uncultured Ignavibacteriales bacterium; assembly: GCA_947311785.1. Classification (GTDB taxonomy): domain Bacteria; phylum Bacteroidota; class Ignavibacteria; order Ignavibacteriales; family Melioribacteraceae; genus 1-14-2-50-31-20. Next base: position 15,587 of record CAMZLW010000016.1, read on the forward strand.
TTCATATTTAATTAACTAAGAATAGGAGAATATAGATGTTGGTTCTACCCTTATTGTTGTGGGTAAAGGTCTAAGTTCCCATGGAAAAATAGTATGGCACTTCTAAAATTCTTAAAAGTTCTATAACCTCTACCAACAGATTTCACTTCTTGAAT
>CAMZLW010000017.1 GCA_947311785.1 uncultured Ignavibacteriales bacterium
CAAAAGGTTATCATCCCTAACTCCAGCTAAGGCGGGGCAGGTCGTCTTCTGTGTTGATGATTTTTAATTAGGGTCTTGTTCTTTCCAATCCTATTACATAATCCGGGTTTAATGAATATTGTAAGTTTTTTATACTTACATAGCAAAAATAACCATTATTCAAATTAATTTCAGGAGAAAATAATATATTTTACCCTTTATTCATAAGGGGTGGGGAGTTTACGACCAGGCACTAAGTACGAAAGATTATGAAAGATAGGATAAATATCAACCCAATTTTTTGTGATTCTTAATGAACCTTATGGACTTGCAGACATAATGGCTTAGCAAATGTTACTAAGAGTTTGTAGCTATTGCTATTTTACGATACACCCATTTGAATTTTGTTTCGTAAAGTTTCAACTATTTGCTTAGTTGACGAATCATCGGAAAGGCGTTGCTCAATACCATTGCATGCATGAATTACTGTAGAGTGGTCTCTTCCGCCAAAATGCAACCCTATTGTTTTAAGAGACGATTTTGTTAATTTTTTTGATAGGAACATTGCAACCTGACGTGCAAGAACTACTTCTTGCTTTCGGTTTTTTTCTCTTACTTTATTTTCATCAACTTCAAAATAATTGCATACAATTTGTGTAATGTAATCAATAGAAATATTCATTTGCCTGCCAGTTGCAATTTCGCCAACCGCTTTTCTTGCAAGTTCCATATTTATTTCTTGCGAATTTAACGAGGCACTTGCTAATATTTTAATTAAAGAACCTTCCAACTCGCGTATATTGGTTGTAATATTAAAAGCCATATACTCAATAATATCGTTTGGTATAGTTATACCGTAACTTGTGGCTTTGTTTTTTAAAATTGCAATACGTGTTTCAAAATCTGGAGCTTGAATATCGGCAGTTAAACCCCATTGAAACCTTGAAACCAAACGTTCACTTAACCCTTTTAAATCTTTTGGTGGCTTATCGGATGAAAGAATAATTTGTTTGCCAGCTTGGTGAAGTGTGTTAAAAATATGGAAAAAATAATCTTGAGTTTTTTCTTTGCCAATTAAAAATTGAATATCATCAATAATTAGTGCATCCATTTTTTTATAGAAACTAGAAAATTCGTTAGCTTTTCCATTTTGAATTGCATCAATAAACTCAATAGTAAATTGCTCGGAAGATAAGTAAACAATTTTTTTGGTTGAATCTTTCTCTTTTATTCTATTTCCAATTGCTTGAATAAGATGTGTTTTGCCAAGCCCAACGCCGCCATAAATAAAGAAAGGGTTAAAGGATGTTTCCCCTGTGTTCTCTCCAATAGCTATTGCAGCAGCTCTCGCCAATTGGTTTCCTTCGCCCTTAATAAAGTTTTCAAACTTATAACGTGGTATTAAGTAGCTCTCAAATTCTGGTTCTCTTGCTTGTATTGTTGGTGTAACTTCTTCTAAAACTAGAGTAGGAACTACATCCTCAATTATTTTAGTCATTTCAAGATTTGCGACATCTTCGTCGCGTACAATGTAATGCAGTTTTCCTTTGCTACCCAACATTTGGCGGATTGCATTATTAATAATTGTATTATAATGCTCTTCTATCCATTCTATAAAAAAACTATTTGGAACTTCAATTTCTAAATTGTCCTCAGTATAGCTTATAGGTTTTATTGGAAGGAACCATGTATTATAAGTTAATGCAGGCACGTTTTCTTTTATGAGAGACAAACATTTTTTCCAGATTTTTTTAGAATCCGAAGCAATTAAATTTTCTTTTCCTTTAACTTCCAATATTACTTATCCACAATTAACATTTCTTTAAAATTAAGGTTTAATTAAGTTTTAATCAATTTTGAGATATCAACAAATTGTTATTCACACGTTGTTAACATTAAAAGACTTGTGCAACTTGTTGTAATTTAATGTGTTACACGGTCTTGTTAAAACAAAATAAACAAAATCAATATTTTTTGAACAAATTTTAGAATTTTTGATGCTGTGAAACGTTTCACAAAAACGAGTTCTTAACAAGTTATCAACACAGTTGGAGCATCTCTAATTCAATGTGAAACTAACCTATTTTTATCTATTCTCCAAATAATAAGTAAAAAAAAAAGCTAACTTATTTATCTATAACGAATTATATTTTTGGGTTACTATTTGTCTCTAAATATGATAATTTAATACTCCTTTTTTTTGCAAGATGTTAAGTTAAACAACAAACTATTTAATATTTAAAATGAATAATATTATTATAATTTTTACTGGTGGAACTTTTTCGATGAAAATTGATAAAGTTTCAGGTGGAGCAATTCCACATTTCCATGGAGACCAACTTCTTGATATGATTCCAGAGGCTGGAGTAGAAGCTAATATTTCGATGTACGAATTTGGAATGTATCCAGGTCCGCATATGACTCCAGAATTGATGCTGAAGTTATCAAAAAGAATAAAAAAGTATGTTGAGTCGGACGACATTGATGCGGTTATTGTAACGCACGGAACAGATACTTTAGAGGAAACAGCTTATTTTTTAGATTTATCGATTAATACTAATAAACCAATTGTTGTAATTGGTGCTATGCGAACTAGCTCTGAGCCAGATTGGGATGGACCTAAAAATTTGCTTGATGCTATTTCAATTTGTAATAACAATAATAGCAAAGGAATGGGAGTTCTAGTTTGCTTGAATGGCGAAATAAATGCCGCTAGCGAAGTAACAAAAACTCACACAGAAGATATGGAAACATTTCAAAGTATGGATTTTGGCTCTGTTGGTTTTGTAGAAAATGGTAGAGTTGTTTTTAATAGACTGCCAAAAAAATTAGAAACAATTGAAACTGATGGCATTGTTTCAAATATTGATTTAATAAAGGTTCATACAGGTATTTCTGATAAGTTTTTTAAGTTTTCGGCAGATAGCGGAGTTGATGGAATTGTTGTTGAAGCTCTTGGTGTAGGTAATGTTCCACCAGCAGCATTTGATGGAATTAAATATGCAACCGAAAAAGGTATTCCTGTTGTTCTTGTTTCGCGTTGCCCAACTGGTGAAACCCTAGATATTTACAGTTATCCTGGTGCTGGAAAATGGCTAAAAGAACTTGGGGTGATTTTTACAGATTATCTTAATGGTCAAAAAGCACGTATTAAACTTATGCTGGCTTTAAGCAAATGCAAAAATAAATCTGAAATATCCAAAATGTTTTAAAGCAAAAGAGGGAGGTGGTGAAAAGGTGGAAGTTAGAGGAATCTTATGCTATTGTTGGATATTCCGCTCTTGGTAACAAAAAATATTACCATATATTTATTCATTACATCTGTTTTCTATAAAATTTTCTGAACCTTCTGCAAGTTTCATTGCATCCTCCATAGATGGAACGTACCTAACATTATCAAATTTGAAGAGTTTATCCATTTTACATAAACTTTCCAAAGTAGTTGTTGAGTTTCCAATAATTCTAATAATTTGTCCAACCTTAACTTTTTCATTCATACTTTTTATAATTTTGTTAAAAAGTGCTTTTTGTTCACCAGAGGAAGATTGGTAGCCACTCATTTCCATAATCATTGAGTAGTTCTCTTTTAGTTGTGGCAATAATTGTCCAGCAGTGGCAATTCCGTTAGCAATATCGCTATCCGATATTTCTCCACTCATACCTACAATAAGGAGGTTGTTCTTTGTTTTTATTTTTAGTTCAAGCATTATAAACTCATTTGTTAAAATGTTTTTTTGTAATAAAACTATCGAAATATTTTATATTTATTCAAGAGTTGAAATAAAAAATTATTACTCCAACCCAAAAAATAATTATCACAATTTTTATGCTTTTATGAAACAAATTTTCTTAACTTTAAATCTCTTAGAGCAAATGTTGTTTTTAGATATGAAGTTTTGCCAGGCTCAACACTCTATTTTGTTTGGACAAACGATAGAGCCAATTACGAAAACCAAGGGCAACTAGATTTAGCAAACGATTTCACAAATCTCTGGGAAGCTGAAACCGATAATGTATTCTTGCTAAAGTTCACTTATTAGATAGATATATAAACTTAATGCTGAATAATTGACACAAGATTTTTATTTTCTAATATCTACTCAATTCCCCATTCAATAATTTCAAGTCGCACTTCCTGAATTCCAGTTTTATCCATTCCTAATTTAATTGCAGCACCGAGAGATAAATCGATAATTCTGTTGTCAACAAATGGACCTCTATCGTTTATTCTAACAATCACTGTTTTATTATTTTCAAGATTAACAACACGTATCATTGTGTTAAATGGATATGTTTGATGGGCTGCCGTTAACTCGTACATATTATATGTTTCGCCATTTGCAGTAGTTTTGCCATCAAAATCATCTGCGTAAAATGAAGCAAAGCCAGTAACAGACTCTATTTCATTAGATAAATTGTGGAGTGTATCAATTTTGCTATCTTCATTTTCATTACTAAAAAATCGTACATCCCTCAGCTCATCCTTATTATATTTATTGGAATGAAACCTCGGAGAAGAAACACAACTAACTAAACCTAACAACAAGAATGCAGAAAACCTTTTCAATTGATACCTATATTTGTTATCTGAAATATAACAAAATTCAGTTTTATTTTTAAGCAATCAATTATTAAATATGGGACAATCCCACAAAGCCTTCTATTAATTACCGCATGTTTAATAATGCAATCGTTATTCCAATAATATTTATATTGTGTGAACATATTTCAATTTATGTTGTATATACTCCATCACAAAATAAAGAAGGTCTTAAGATGAAAACAAAAATGCTTGTTCCAATTATGTTTCTATTTTTATTTACGGTTTTAACCGCACAAGAAAACAATCAAAAATCTGTTGCTATCACAGTGTATAACAATAATCTTGGAGTAGTAAAGGATTTGCGTTCAATTGATATCTCCTCTGGAATTTCCACAATTAAACTAACAGATGTTGCCCAACACATCGATCCAACAAGCGTTCATATTGGAATTGATGGGGAAGTGCTTGAGCAAAACTATCAATACGATTTAGTAAGTATCGATAAAATTCTTAAAAAATATCTCGATAAAAACATCCAACTAATTAATGAAAAAGGTGAATTGTTAGAAGGTAAATTGTTAACTGCAAATAGTAATCAGATAGTTTTGCAAAAAGCCAATGGCGGATTATTAATGCTACCTAATACTAACAAGTATCAAATTTCTGTGGGTGAACTTCCAAACGGATTAATAACCAAGCCTACATTGGTTTGGATGGTAAAGTCAAAAAAATCTGGCAAGCAAGATGTAGAGGTTTCCTATCAAACATCTGGTATGAACTGGCATGCAGAGTATGTTGTTGTGCTTAATAAAGATGACACTAAACTTGATTTAAACTCGTGGGTTAGTGTTGATAACAACTCGGGTGCTACATTTAAGAATGCAAAATTAAAACTTATTGCTGGTAATGTTAACTTGGTTAAACCGCAGTATAACAGAAGGCAATATAAAGGGAGGGAGCTAGCTTCAATGGCAATGGATGTGGTGCCAGCTCCACAATTTGAAGAGAAAGCATTTTTTGAATATCACATATATAATTTGCAACGCCCTACAACTCTTAGCAATAACGAAACAAAACAGATTTCACTTTTTGATGCTCAAAATGTAAAAGCAAATAAAAAATATTTGTACAAAAATGGAAGTTATTCTAATGGAAAAGTTGCAGTAATTATTGAATTTAAGAATAGCAAAGAGAACAATTTAAACGTGCCTATGCCAAAGGGTAAAGTTCGTGTTTACAAATCGGATGGTGATGCTATTGAATTTATTGGCGAAGATTTAATAGACCATACAGCCAAAAAGGAGACAATAAAATTAAAAATTGGTGAAGCATTTGATATTACTGTGAAGGAAATTCAAACCGAACATAGAAAAATTTCACAGAGAGTTTATGAACAAGAATATGAAATAACAATTAAAAACAGAAAAGACGAAAAAATTGTTGTTGATGTAGAACGTTGGCTTGGCATTAATTGGAAGATATTAAGTTCTTCGTTAGATTTTAAAAAACTTACTTCGCAAAGTATTCTATTTAAAGTACCAGTAAAAGCAGATAGTAAAACAGTATTAAAATATAAAATTAGATACTCAAATTAATTTGTTTTAAAACATTTCTAATAAGTTACTACAACTACAATTTATGGTGAGGATTTATCTTCACCATTTTTTTTGCAATCTCTATAATTCTCATTCGTTTTTTTTCTGCATCTTACATATCAAACTTCATTAATAATAAGAGTCTCTTTTTTACATAATCTCTTTTTAATCAGTAAACGAATTTCTATGTTTGCAGTGAAAATAGTTATTAAAATTTTAGATGAAACAGGTTTGCAATGAAAAAGGTTTTTAGCAAAACAGAGGTTAAGGAATATATAGCAATAGCAATTGGGTCAATAATAATGTCGCTTGGCATCGGAGTTTTTCTTGTTGATGCAAAAGTAGTTCCAGGCGGTATTAGTGGCATTGGAATGGCAATCTATTATTTATCCAACGAAACTATTCCTGTTGGTTTATCGGTATGGGTGCTTAATGTTCCCCTTTATATTTGGGGTGTAAAGGAGTTTGGAAAACGTTTTGGAATGCGCACCTTTTATGGTTTTTCTATTAATGCTTTTTTTATAGATTTTTTTCGTGGTGATATTCCTGGATTTGAATTTATCCGACTACAAGAATCTCAAACAGTTCAAAATCTTTTAGCCAACGATTTTTTGTTCCTAATTTTAATAGGTGCTGCTTTGCTTGGAATTGGTTTAGGAATTGTTTTTAAGTTTCAAGGCACTACTGGCGGAACAGATATTATTGCTGCGGTTTTGCACAAAAAATTTCATATGAAACAAGGTATAGCAATGTTGGTTTTGGATATTGTTGTAGTTATTATTGCTGGAATTGCTATTGAATACAAATCGTTACCAATGGACAAACCCACAATAATGTTAATGTTATACGCACTATTTTTTGGAGTAGTTTCTGCACGTATTATTGATATAATTCTTGATGGATTTGACTATGCACGCCAAGCTTATATTGTATCGGATAAAAATGATGAGATTGCAGAAAAAATAATAAGCGATTTAAGTAGAGGTGCAACAGCAATTAAAACGCGAGGTCTCTACAAAAATATTGATAGAGAAATGATTGCAACAATTGTTACTTTACGTGAACTTAGTAAATTAACCGAAATTATTAAATCGATAGACCCAGATGCATTTGTAGTAATTAATAATGTTCACGAAGTATTGGGCGAAGGATTTAGACGCAGAATTTAAGAAATATTATTTTATCTAAATATTGAGGAAAAAATGCAACACATCATTCTTTTAGTAATACTCGTTTTTACAACAAATTTATTCTCACAAAACTCCAGCTTGTTTATACCTATTGATGTTAGTGAAGCATACGAAAACGGAACACGTACTTATGATGGAACTGTGAGCAACAGTTATTGGATTAATCACACAGATTATAATATTGATGTTGAGTTTATACCCGATAGCAATCTGGTCTTCGGATTATCTAAGATGATTTATTACAACAATAGTCCAGACACGCTTAATGAAATTGTAATTAGATTATATCACAACAGAGAAAAGCCCTTTGGTGATGGAATGATAATTAAATCGATATCTATTCGTGGTGATAGCATTGACGTTACATCCCAGGATGTTAGGGTTAATGGAACTAATATGAGTATAAAGTTGGATGAAATAATTCTTCCAAACAAAAAAATAGAAATGGAAATAGATTGGAGTTTTGAAATTCCTAAAGTCCCTTTAAGGATGGGAAACTACAACGGCGATTATTTTATTGCATATTGGTATCCTCAAATTGCTGTTTACGATGATGTTTATGGATGGGATAAACTTCAATACGCTGGACCTATCGAGTTTTACAATGATTTTAACAATTATAATATTAGATATACTGTGCCTGCTGATTATGTGATTTGGTCAACTGGAGATTTAGTGAATGAGGAATTGGTTTTTCAAGAAAATATTATTAAAAAAATTAAAGAAGCAAAGAACAGCGATAAAACAATAAACATTATTACCCTCGATGATTATGCAAATAATAGCGTAACACTTAAAAACGAAAGTGGTAAAAACATTTGGAATTATGTTGCAAACAAAGTTCCAGATGTAGCGTGGGCAGTGAGTAATAACTACAATTGGGATGCTTCCAGCATTGAAGTTGAGCCTGGGCGACGCGTATTGGCTTCAGGGGTTTATCCCGATAGTATTACACAAAATAAAAACTCATCTCTTTATGCACGCAAATCCATTAAATATTTGTCTGAAGTTTCACCTGGTGTTCCCTACCCTTGGTTGCACTCTACTGCATTTACAAACAAACGAAGTGGTGGCGGAATGGAGTTTCCGATGATACAAAATAATGGTGCTCCTAAAAGTATTGGAAGCAGTGTTGGATTAATATTTCATGAAATTGCTCACAATTATTTCCCATTTTATATGGGTACAAACGAACGGCGTGCTGCTTGGATGGATGAAGGATGGGCAACATTTTTTCCGAGAAATCTTGTCGAAAAACTTGATACAACAAGTAATTATCAAAAAGGAAGAGTTGTTAGCTACGAAAGTTTAGCTGGTAAAACTAAAGACATTCCAATGATTTATCCAAGCTATATGATGACTCACGGAGAAATGCGAAATAATTTTTATAATCGTCCTGCTATTGCATACGAAGAACTTCGCCATCTATTGGGCGATGAACTTTTTCATAAATCCTTACGCGAGTATATAAACCGTTGGCACGAGAAGCATCCAATTGGTTACGATTTTTTCTTTACATTTAATGATGTGGTAGGTGAGGATTTATCTTGGTTTTGGAAACCTTGGTTTTTTGAATTGGGATACCCCGATTTAGCCATTGAAAATGTTGAGGTAAATAAGAATAGTGCCACTATTTCTGTAGCTATGGTAGGAAGTTTACCAACAAGAATTGAGTTAACAATTCTGTTTGAGGATGGGAAAACAAAAACGGTTTCCGCTTCTGCATCACAATTAAAAGGGCAAACAAAAGTTGATGTTAAAATAAACACTTCAAAAAAAATAAAATCTATAAAATTAGGAAGTGAACTAATTCCCGATATAAATAGAGGAAACAATTTATTTGAAATGTAATTTGTTCTCTATTTATATTTTCAAGGATAGTAAAAACATACTATAAGAACATTTGTATAACCAATATAAGAGCAAAGAGATGTCTTTGCAATTCCGAATGATGAGAGAAGCAATCTGTTCAAAAAAAAGGAACACATTAATTTGTGAACTTAGCCATGTGGTAAATACTATTTAACAGTTCATTATTTCTCTTTAATATCCTATTTTTACAATTAACTTTTATTGCAACTTCTTATAAATATAGAACAGGAATGCTTAAATGACGTTCGAGAAAAAAATATTATGTATTGGTGCAGGTTATGTTGGTGGACCAACAATGACGGTAATTGCAGACCAATGCCCACATTACAAAGTTACAATTGTTGATATTAATGAAAAGAAAATTGCTGCATGGCAAACAGATAATTTGCCAATCTACGAGCCTGGATTGTTGGATGTTGTAAAACGAACACGTGGGAAAAACCTTTTTTTCTCAACAGATATTTCTAAGGAAATTGGAGAAGCAGATATAATTTTTGTTTCGGTAAATACTCCAACTAAAACTTTTGGAGAGGGAAAAGGAAAAGCGTCAGATTTACAATACCTCGAAAAGACAGCACACTCAATAGTTGAAGCTTCCAACTCATCAAAAATAATTATTGAAAAAAGCACACTTCCCGTTCGCACAGCAGAAGCTTTGGAAAAAATTCTAAACAGCAACGATAAAGGAATTCACTTTGATGTAATTTCTAATCCAGAGTTTTTAGCAGAAGGAACAGCAATCCGCGATTTAGAAAACCCAGATAGAGTTTTAATTGGTTCGCGTGAAACAGAAGAAGGGCTAAAGGCTCGTCAAGCTATTGTTGATATATACAAGAATTGGGTTGCCGATGATAAAATAATTAGAAGCAATGTCTGGAGTTCTGAGTTATCAAAACTTGTGGCTAACGCATTTCTTGCCCAGCGTATTTCATCTATAAATTCTATTTCAGCTTTGTGCGAAAAAACAGGTGCAGATGTAACAGAAATAAGCAGAGCCATTGGTGCCGATTCCAGAATAGGAAATAAATTTCTAAATGCTTCTATTGGTTTTGGTGGATCTTGTTTCAAAAAGGATATTTTGAATCTTGTTTATATTGCAGAAACCCTTGGTTTAACAGAGGTTGCGGAGTATTGGGAGAATGTAATTAAGATAAACGACTACCAAGAGAGACGCTTTGTAAAAAGAATGTTAGAAACAATGTTCAACACTCTTGCAAACAAAAAGATAGTTCTTTTTGGATTTGCATTCAAAGCTAATACTGGAGATACACGAGAAACGCCAGCATATTACGTTGCAAAAATGTTGTTAGAGGAACACGCCGAAGTATATATCACAGACCCCCAAGCACTAAAAAATGCAAAGATAGATTTAGAAGAATTTGGCGACAGAATAAAATATGTAATAGATCCTTACGAAGCAGCAAGGGGAGCAGATGCAATTGCAATTATGACTGAGTGGGATTTATACAAAGAAATAGATTACAAAAAATTATATGATATTATGAAAAAACCAGCACATCTTTACGATGGAAGAAACATTTTAGACCATTCCAAGATTAAAGAAATAGGCTTTGATACTCATGTTATCGGTAAACAATCAAAATTAGGAAATAGATGAAAGAGCCTAAAGTTAGTGTAGCAATAATGGCTAACAACGAAATTTTATTTGAGTTATATGGCGAGTTTGAATGCTCGTGTAACCGCGTACGATGTAGTGGAAAGTATGTTGCAAAATATGAAAATGGAGTAATATCCATAACAAATAATTCTGAAACACATACTATTGAAAACAATACAATATTCCGTTCAGCAAATATAGATTCTGATACTTTTCTTTTGCGTGGTGTTTTAATAGGAAAAGATTTTCATTGGCAGAAGAAAGAGAACCAACGCTTTCAAGGCTCGCTAAAATTTATTATTGAAAACGGTGTGCTTACTGCTGTTAATGTAATTCCTGTAGAAAAATATTTAACAAGTGTAATTTCATCCGAAATGAACGCCTCAAGTTCTCACGAATTACTTAAGGCTCATTCAATTATTTCGCGTAGTTGGCTCTTGGCTCAAATTGATAAAAGCCAGGCCATCATTGACTCAGATGTAAAATATGAATCGCAAATTGAAACAGAAGACGAGCTAATTAGATGGTCGGATAAAGAAGACCACACTCTGTATGATGTTTGTGCCGATGACCATTGCCAACGTTATCAAGGTATTGTAAAGTTGGTGGCACATAATGCACAAGACGCTGTTGAAATGACGCGTGGAATGGTTCTAAAATATAACAATAAAATTTGCGATACAAGGTTTTCAAAATCGTGTGGCGGAATATCTGAATCTTTTGAAAATGTATGGGAACCTGTTGAACACCCATATTTACAAAAAGTAATTGATTATAAATTTGACTCGGAAGAATTTGACTTAGATTTGAGGAAAGAAAAAGCCGCAGATAAATGGATAAGAAATAATCCTCCCGCATATTGCAACACAACAGATGAAAGAATACTATCGCAAGTGCTGGTTGATTACGATAGAGATACAACGGATTTTTATAGATGGCGTTTGGAATACACTCAAAGTGAAATTGCTGAATTAATAAAAAAGAAATCTGGAATAGATTTTGGAGAGATTATTGATTTAACTCCACTTGAGCGTGGACACTCTGGGCGTTTAATAAAATTAAAAATCGTAGGGACTAAGAAAACATTAACTATAGGAAAGGAATTAGAAATTCGCAAAACGCTTTCCGATAGCCACCTATATAGTTCTGCTTTTGTTGTTGATAAAAAAAACATAGTTGAAGGAATTCCACAAAAATTTATTTTAACTGGTGCTGGTTGGGGGCATGGAGTGGGGCTTTGCCAAATAGGTGCTGCAGTTATGGGTGAAATGGGATTTTCGTTTGATGTAATTCTGCTCCATTATTTTAAGGATGCAGATATAAAAAGAATTTATGAATAGAAAGAGATAGAATGGTTTTTCTAAATCCAACAATTTTATTAGGATTGTTTGCGGCATCAATTCCTATAATATTACATTTTCTAAATTTAAGAAAAATAAAGAAAGTAGAATTTAGCACTCTTGCATTTTTAAAAGAATTACAAAAGTCTAAAATTAGAAAAATTAAAATTAAACAGCTCCTTCTTCTTTTATTAAGAATTCTGATTGTTATATTTATAGTTTTATCATTTGCAAGACCCACATTAGAATCAACCACAATTGGCGGAATAAACTCAGAAGCTAAAACAACTGCTGTAATAATTATTGATAATTCGTTTAGTATGTCTGTGGTTGATGAGAAAGGTTCGTTCTTAAATCAGTCAAAAGAAGTAGTAAAAGATTTGATTTCCTCTTTTCAAAACGGAGATGATATTCACGTTTTAACAACTTCCGAGAACAAAGATAATACAGCTCCAACAACTCAAACTGTTGATGGCATAGGTGTTTCCTACATTGCACTTCCAATCAGTAAGTTGCTTGCCACATCAAAGACTATAATTAGTAAAAGTAAAAACTTAAATAAAGAGATTTATCTTTTTTCTGATTTTCAAAGAAGCACACTTTTTGACAAGGATTCATTAAGCAATAATTATAACATTGAAAACACCAAGTTTTATCTTTTTCATTATAGTGGAGTTGCTATAAACAACCTTTCGGTTACTAACCTAAAAATAAATAATCAAATATTTGAACTGAATAAATCTGTTAGTTTAACCTCTGAGATATCTAATTTTACTAATACAAATAGTGTTAATAAACTAAACTCACTTCTTGTTAATCAAAAAAGAACGGCACAGAAAAGTATTTCTGCATTGAGCAATTCAACAAAAAACATTCAATTTAAATCTACTATTAGTAATACTGGAATAATTAGTTTTGCTTCTGTGTTGGAAGATGACGATATAAATTATGATAATATTTTTTATAATTCTTTAGTTGTCCCAAACAAAAAAGAGATTCTTTTAATTGGAAAAAACGAACAAGAGTTTTTATTTATAAAATCTGCCATAAAATCCAACTCAGATAAAACTACCGAGTTTACATATATCCATCCAAATAATTTAAGAACTACTAATTTGGATAATTACAATACCCTTGTTATTACTGGTGGATATGACGATAAAGGTTTTTTGGAAACAGTAAAAAAGTATATTGAAACTGGTGGAAGTGTTATCCTTTTTCCTGCCAAAAATTATAATATGAATGAAGAAAACAAACTGCTCATGGGTTTGAGTATTCCTTCTGTAAGGGCATACTCAAAAAGCGATAACAATAATTCAATAAATTCATTTGATAAAATTGATTTTACGCATCCAATTTTTAATGGAATATTTAGTAAAACCGATATTGATGTTGAATCTCCAAGTTTTTACAAATACTTAAAACAGACTACACAAGGGCGTGGCAAAAGTATTATTACGCTACAAGATAAATCAGTGTTTTTGAGTGAGTATAAATTAGGTAAAGGAAAAGTTCTTCTTTTTAATATTAGTCCAAACTTAGAGTGGAGTAATTTTCCTCTTAAAAATATTTTTGCACCAATAATTAATCGTTCAATAAATTATTTAATTTCTAATTACTCATCTGAAACATCGGCTATTGCTGGAAATATTTTGTCTGTGGATATTTCCAAAAGAAAATCGAAGCAAATTAAAATTATAAAACCAGATGAAAGCGTTGAACTACTTAGCGTAAATTCGCAAAGCGATAATTACTTAAATTACCACAACACTGATTTGATAGGGGTTTATAAGTTTTATTCTAATAATATTTTGTTAGATATAAAAGTTGTGAACTACAATGTTTTGGAATCAAACTTAGAATCATATCCATTAGATGAATTTTCTAAAAAATTTGAGCATGAAACTAATGTGGTTACAGAAATTTTGTCATCGGATGATTATAAAAAGAAAATATTAACAGCACGTTATGGCTCAGAGCTGTGGCAACTTTTTTTAGTTGTTGCACTGTTATTGGCTTTGATAGAAATGTATATTGCAAGAAGTAGTAAAAAAGATTTGGCGGAGTTGTAACAATTCTGCAAGACCCAATGGAGAAAAAATGCTAGATGTAAATGTAAAAAAAATGGTTATGGAAAAAGCAATGCTCGTTGCAATTAAAGAACGCAACATAACCAAGTTTGTTGTAGAAGAGCATTTGGACGAATTAGAAATGTTAGCCGATACTGCTGGAGCAGAGACGGTATTAAAAATAATTCAAGATAGACCAGCACCAGACAAGGCATACTTTGTGGGCAAAGGGAAGGTTGAAGAGTTGGCAGAGTTAGTGGAACTAAATGATATTGTGCTTGTTATTTTTGATGCCGATTTATCGCCAACACAAGTCCGTAACCTTGAAAAAATTATTGATGTAAAAATTATTGACCGAAGTGGATTGATACTAGATATTTTTGCTTCGCATGCAAAAACAAAGCAAGCCAAAACACAAGTGGAGCTTGCACAACTTCAGTATATGTTGCCTAGGTTAACGCGTGCTTGGACTCATCTTTCAAAGCAACATGGCGGAATTGGAACCAAGGGACCTGGAGAAACTCAGATAGAGACTGACCGTCGTTTAATTAGAACTAGAATTTCAAAGTTGAAAAGTATTCTTCGCACAATAGAGAAGCAGGATAAAACCAAAAGTCTAAATAGGCAAGAGTTTTTAAAAGCATCTCTTGTTGGATATACAAATGCAGGCAAATCAACTTTTCTTAATTTATTAACCGATGCAGATGTGCTTGCAGAGAACAAACTTTTTGCAACGCTAGATTCAACAACACGTTCATTTGAAATAGAGAAAGACAAAAAAGTTTTAATAAGTGATACTGTTGGTTTTATCCGAAAGCTACCGCATAATCTTGTTGCCTCTTTTAAATCAACATTAAATGTTGTAAAAGATGCAGATATAATTCTTCACGTAATTGATATTTCGCACCCTTTTTATGAAGACCATATAAAGATAGTTGAAGATACCCTTGATGAATTGGGATGCAAAGAGACATTGCAAATAAAACTATTCAACAAAATAGATGCTCTCGAAGATATAGATAGAATTAGTTATGTAAAAAATAAATATGATAACTCAATTCTAATTTCCGCCCAGCGTGCAATAAATATTACCGAAGTAAAAAATGAATTGTTGGACATTTATGAAAACAACTATCGTGAAAAAGAGGTTGTTTTAAAATCGACACAATCAAAACTTATTTCTCAAATTCATCAAATTGCAGATGTTTTAAGTATTGATTATGTGGAAGACGAAGTTAAAATTATTTTCAAAGCCGATAAAGCTAATCTAAGTAAAATTGAAAAACTGATAAAAACCGAACAAATGTAGGGGGTTAGACTTTTACTGCTTCTTTAACGTGGATAGCATTAGCAAATTCTTTTACAAGATGCCAGTTATTATCGTCTTCAAAGAAGTTGCCCGTGATAACAATGCTTGCTCCGTTTTCAACTTTTTCGCGAGCGGTTTTGCTATCTCTAATTCCTCCACCAACTATTACTGGAATTGATAGAGCAGAGGAAACCATTTTTACCATTTCGTTTGGAACAGATTTTTCGGCACCAGAGCCACCTTCGAGATAAACGAATTTCATTCCAAGATATTCTGCAGCAAGGGCTGTTGCAGTTGCAATTTCGGGTTTGTTTCTTGGTATTGGAGAACTTCCACTCATATATTCGGCAGTGGTTTGTTTGCCCGATTCAATTAACATGTAGCCAGTAGAAATAGGCTCAAGGTTAGTTCGCTTAATTATAGGTGCAGCAATTACGTGAGTTCCAATAAGGTGTTCTGCGTTTCTTCCGCTAATAAGCGAAATAAAAAGAATTGCATCAGCTTTATCTGAAACCTGACTAACACTGCCTGGAAACAAAATTGTTGGAAGCGACGTAGCCGAGGAGATTGTATCTAACACATCATCCAGAATGTTTGACATCATCAAACTGCCACCTACTAAAAAACCATCAACCCCAGAGTTTTCGCAGTGTTGAACGAAACTAATTAATCGTTCTCCGCTTATAGCATCTGGGTCAATTAGAACTAAGTAGGCTGCCCCTTTTTCTGAGATAGATTTATATATTTTTTCTTGAACTTTCATAAATCCTAGTTTTTTCAAGTGCTAATTTAATAAAGTTATATCAATTTTCACAAATAAACATTTAATGTTCAAATATATATTAAAAAATGCTTAAATGTTTGTGTTATATATCACTTTTAGTGCTAAGAGATATTCGTCCTTTTTTAACATCAATGCCAATAATTTTAACATCTATAATATCGCCAACGTTTAGCAAGTCCATCGGATTTTTTACAAATTTATTTGCTATTTGCGAAATATGTAACAAACCATCTTGTTTAACGCCGATGTCAACAAACGCACCAAAATCAACAACATTTCTAACCGTTCCGGCTAAAGTCATTCCTTCAGCTAAATCTTCCATTTTTAGCACATCGCTTCGCAGAATTGGTTTTGGCATCTCTTCGCGTGGGTCACGCCCTGGCTTTAATAGGTTTTCAACAATATCCATTAAAGTTGGTTCGCCAACGCCAAGCTTATCGGCAATTACTAGAGAGCCATTTTTATCAACATACGATTTTATTGTAAGACTCGATTTTTCTATTTCACTATTGGAAGCTCCAACAAGGTCAAATAATTTTTCGGTTGCTTCATAACTTTCAGGATGAATAAAAGTGTTATCTAAAGGATTTTTTCCGTTTTGGATTTTCAGAAAACCAGCCGATTGCTCAAATGACTTTGCTCCAATTCCAGAGACTTTCAAAATTTCTTTTCTACTATTAAACTTTCCATTCTCCTCTCTATGCTTAACTACATTTTCGGCAAGACGTTTGTTTAATCCAGAAACATACGCCAGCAAAGAGGCAGAGGCTGTATTTACATCAACGCCTACATAGTTTACGCAACTATCAACAACATCATCTAAGTTTTTTCGAAGCTGTTTCTGGTCAACATCGTGTTGATATAAACCAACACCAATTGATTTTGCATCAATCTTTACAAGCTCTGCAAGTGGGTCAAGTACACGACGAGCAATAGAAATATTTCCACGTTGCGATGCTTCTAAATCTGGGAACTCTTGCTTTGCAACTGGCGAAGCTGAATAAACAGAAGCACCTGCTTCACTTACAATTAAATAGTGGCAACTTAAATTATTATCTTTAATAATACTTGCAACCATTACCTCGGTTTCTCTGCTAGCGGTTCCGTTTCCTATTGCAATTAATTCAACATTATGTTTTTTGATAAAGGCTAAAATTTTTCTTTTTGCTTCTTCTATTCTTCGTTGTGGTGGATGAGGATATATTGTATCGCCTTCAAGATATTTTCCTGTAACATCAATAATTGCAATTTTAGAACCAGATACAAAACCAGGATCAATTCCCATAATTATTTTATTCATTAATGGTGGTTGCAAAAGTAACTGGCGCAAGTTGGATGCAAAAATATCTATGGCGTGTGAATCGGCAGTTTCAGTAAGGTGATTACGCACTTCTCTTTCAATTGAAGGAAAAATTAATCTCGAGAAAGAATCATCCACAGCCTCATCCAACAACTCCATAAAAGCACTATCAGAAAACTTAAAATAAGTTTCGGTAATTAGTGATAGCAGTGTTCCCTTTTCAAATCCAAGAGTAACTTTTAAGAACCCTTCTTTATCGCCTCGGTTTAACGCTAATATTTGATAAGGTTTAATTTGAGTGATATCAATTTTAAAGTCGTGATAAATATCATAAACATCTTTTTTTCTATCGGTCTCTTTTGGAGGTGTCTTTGATTTAAGCGAAGCAACCAGCGAGTGATCTAGCAATTCGTTACGAACTACTTCGCGAACATCTGCATCATCACTAATCATTTCTGCAATTATATCTTGTGCACCTTGCACTGCTTCGGCTGGAGTGTTAACACCTTTTTCGGCATCAAGGTATTTTGCAATTTCAGCATCAAAATCTTCTTCGTAGTTTGGAGTGTTAATCATCAGTAATGCCAAGGGTTCTAGGCCTTTTGCCTTAGCAACCGAGCCACGCGTTTTTCTTTTTCGTTTGTATGGAAGATACAAATCCTCTACCTCTCGCAACTTAACCGAGTTAACTATTTTCTCTTTTAACTCGTCTGTAAGTTTACCTTGCTCTTCAATACTTTTAAGTATTGATTCTTTTCTATCTTCGAGTAGTTGATAATAATTTAATTTATCTTCAATATCTCTTAACTGGTCTTCATCTAAGCCACCAGTTTTTTCTTTTCTGTAACGCGAAATAAATGGCACTGTTGCATCTTCCTCAAAAAGCGTTGCAACTGTTTTTATTTGTGATTCTTCTAATTGTAATTCTGTAGCAATCTGTTTTAGAATGTTCATAACACCTCAATATTTGAATGAACAAATGTTTTAAAAATTAATTAAAATATCTACTTGAAAAAGTAAAAAGTGTGTGGAGACTAAAATTTTATCTCTAACAGTAGGTTTTGCACAACCCTCAAGGGACTTTGGATTTATGCAATTTTTTGCAGATATTTCTTTTAAATAATAGATTCTCCAAAAGAGGTAGGCTGTATGAAAGCAACAATATTAAAAAGTAGGGAACGATAATTATCGTTCCCTATAAAAAAAACAATTACCCTATTTTCATTCCACTTAATAAATATCCAATAAGCATAAGTGTAACTGCAATACTACCCATAATAAAAACAGAAAGAGTTGCATGCTCATAAGTGTGAATAGTTCCAAACTCAGTTATGAGATATGTTTTAGATGAATCTTTTCCGTTAGTGTAAATCAGTTGGTTACCAATAATCTCAGCATATTTACCATAGACCCTATTAAAATATATAATTGAATCGTTATGCGTAATTGCCCAATCAACCGTTGTGTTTTCATTTAGAACAGTTTCAGAATTAATTGAAATTGTTTTTGTTGAACTACAGCCTGCAAGAAAAATTAGACTCACTAAAAATATTTTTTTCATTTCTTCCCATTTTTTTGTAGGGAACGATAATTATCGTTCCCTACAAAAATTTATGATTTATTAAATTCTAATTTATCATTGCCGTTATAATCTATAGTAATTGTATCACCAGTTTCAAATTTATTTAATAGCAATTCAGTAGAAAGAGGATTTAGTACATATTTTTGAATTGTTCTCTTCAATGGTCTTGCTCCATAAGCAACATCGTAGCCTCTATCCAACAAGAAATGTTTTGCTTTTTCGGTGAATTCAATTTTAATGTTTTTATTTTGTAACAATAGTTCAACATTTTGCAATTGGATTTCTATAATTCCAATAAGCTCTTTCTTCAATAGGGGTTTAAACAAAACAACTTCGTCAATTCTGTTTAAAAATTCTGGACGAATACTCTGCTGTAATAAATTTGTTAAACTCACTCTTACATCATTCATAATTGATTCAACATTTTTCTCATTTAATCCAGTCATTTTTTCTTGAATTAAATGCGAGCCGATGTTGGAAGTCATGATAATGATTGTATTTTTAAAATTAACTGTTCTACCTTGATTATCGGTTAAACGTCCTTCATCCAAAACTTGTAACAACACATTAAAAACATCAGGATGTGCTTTCTCAATTTCATCCAATAGCAATACCGAGTACGGTCTTCGGCGTACTGCTTCCGTTAACTGTCCGCCCTCCTCGTAACCAACATATCCGGGAGGTGCACCAATTAGGCGTGATACAGAATGTTTCTCCATATATTCACTCATATCAATTCGCACCATTGCGTGTTCGTCGTCAAAAAGTAAATCGGCAAGTGAGCGAGCTAACTCTGTTTTGCCCACGCCGGTTGTGCCGATAAAGATAAACGAACCTATTGGGCGATTAGTGTCCTGCAAGCCTGCACGCGAACGCCTAATTGCATCAGCTACTGCTGTTACAGCATCGTCCTGCCCAATTACACGCTTGTGAAGCTCCTCTTCCATTTTTACCAACTTACTACGTTCGCTCTCTAACATTTTATTTACCGGAATTCCCGTCCACTTAGCAACCACCTCTGCAACGTCTTCGGCTTCTACTTCTTCCTTAAGTAGTTTTTTGTTTTTTTGAATATCAACTAAGCTCTCACTCTCTTTTCTTAGCTCTCCTTCCAACTCAACAATTTTGCCGTAGCGTATTTCCGCTACTTTACCAAGGTCTCCTTCGCGTTCAAATTTATCGGCAAGAATTTTTGTTTCTTCAATTTCACTTTTCAACTTTCTAATTTTCTGAATTTTTCCACGCTCAAGCAACCAGTGACTTTTTAACACATTACGTTTTTCATCAAGCTCTGCATATTCAAGTTTTATTTCTGCTAATCTACTTTTTGAGAAATCATCGTTTTCACGTTTAAGTGCTTCACGTTCAATTTCCAATTGCTGGATTTTTCTTTCAAGTTGGTCAAGTTCTTCTGGCATCGAGTTAATTTCAATTCTCAATTTGGATGCAGATTCGTCAATTAAATCGATGGCTTTATCAGGAAGAAATCTATCGGTTATGTATCTGTTAGAAAGTTGAACAGCCGCAACAAGTGCCGCATCTGTAATTCTAACTCCGTGATGCACTTCGTATTTATCACTTAATCCACGAAGTATTGATATTGCATCTTCCTCACTTGGTTCAGCAATTACAATGGGTTGAAAGCGTCTTTCGAGAGCAGCATCTTTTTCGATATATTTTTTATATTCTTTTAATGTTGTTGCACCAACAGCATGTAGCTCGCCTCGTGCCAATGCTGGCTTAAGAATATTTGCAGCATCCATTGCACCGTCCGTTTTGCCTGCACCAACAAGCTGATGAATTTCATCTATGAACAAAATTATTTCTCCTTCTGAATTTTGCACCTCTTTGATAACAGCTTTAAGTCGTTCTTCAAACTGTCCGCGGAACTGAGCACCAGCTACCAACGAGCCTAAATCGAGCGAGATAATTTTTTTATCACGTAAGTTATCAGGAATATCTCCCGAGATAATTCTGTGAGCAAGTCCCTCGGCAATTGCAGTTTTACCCACACCAGGCTCGCCAATTAAAATAGGATTATTTTTTGTGCGTCGCGAAAGTACTTGCAGTACGCGACGTATTTCATCATCACGTCCAATAACGGGGTCTAACTTACCCAACTTAACAAGCTCGTTTAAATCACGTCCATATTTTTTTAACGATTGGTATGTCTCCTCTGGGTTTTGTGATGTTACCCGTTGGTTACCACGTATATCTTTCAATGCAGAAAGGATTGATTTCTTTGTAATTGTATTTTTATTAAGCAAAGTACCAGCTTCACTTCTATCTTCAGCAAGTGCAATTAAAATATGCTCGGTAGAAATATACTCATCCTTTAATGTTTCGGCTTCTTTTACCGAGTTATCCAATAACTGTGCAGTTGATTGCGACATTTGCTGATTGCCAATACCAGCACCTGTTACTTTGGATTTCTTTTCCAGAAGTTCGCCAACTTTTATTAATAACGTATCAACATTGGATGCAATTTTTTGAATTAGTGAAACTGCCACACTATCTTTGTCTTGTAAAAGAGCAGCTAAAATATGCTCTGGCTCAACAATTTGATTGTTATAATTCTGTGCAATTTCAATTGAACTTTGAATTGTTTCCTGACCCTTTACTGTGAATTTATTAAAATCAATTGCCATAATTGTTACCTCTTAAATTTTATTTACTAAATATAATATTTTATGCAGTAACAAAAACATTGTTGGAAATGTTCCCAATTTTTTTTTCGTATAAGTTCTTACTAAAAAAGAAACTATAATTGGTGTTTATTCTTAAATTTGACAAATCAATATTTTCCACTTACTTTTGTAAGTAAGTGATTACATAATAATTATTGAGAACAGAAAGTGGCAAGAGAATCTACACAAATTAGGCAAGAGCAAATTAAAAAAGCTGTGCTAAGTATTATTACCGATGAAGGTCTTCACCATGTTTCTGCGAGAAATTTAGCAAAACGAATTGGATTAAGCGAAGGTGCAATCTTTAGACATTTTGCAACTAAAAAAGATATAATCAAAGGAATTATGGATGATGTAACAGTCGATTTGATAGGCTCGTTGCGAACAATTGTCCTTAGTCCAATTAAATCTGAAAAAAAAATATTTCAGTATTTATGTAGAAACATAAAATATTTGAGTGAAAACAAGGGTATAACGATGCTTCTTTTTTCGGAAGCAGCTCACCTTGGTGATAAGGAATTAAAAAACAAATTGAACCAAATACTAATGGAGCAAAAGCAATTTATTATCAAAATTGTTAAAGATGGAATTGCTGAAGGAGTTTGGGGAAAAAAGATTGTACCCGAGGATTTTGCAATGTTGTATCTCGGTATTCCAATCACTTTTAATATTGAGTTTATTCTTAACAAAGATAATTTTGTTATAGAAAATTTTTGCAAACGAATGTATTCTTTAATTATTAATACATTAAGAAAATAAAAAAGATTATAGATTATGTATGTAAGTGATTACAAACTTAATTGGGATGAATTATGTTTTATACAATAATTGCTATAATAATATTTATAGCCTCTTTCCTTTTTGCGATGCTAGGTTTAGGTGGTGGAATGATTTACGTTCCCGTTCTTAAATGGGCAGGCTTTGATGTTAAAGCTGTTGCAATTCCACTTGGACTTTTACTTAATGGACTAAACACACTACTTGCATTAATTCCATATTCCAGAAAAAAGCTTGTCGATTGGAAGGGTGGCTCGGCTATGGCAATATCTGCATTAGTATTTGCTCCAATTGGGGCGTACACATCGCAGTTTGTTCCGGTTCAAACATTAATTATTTTCTTTGCAATTGCAGTTTTAGGTGCTGCGGTAAGAATGGTGTTTTTTGCTAAAAGTCCTGAACCTGAAAAAATGATGGAGATAAAAAAACGTTCAATAATTGGTATAGCAGTTGGAGCTTTTGCTGGATTCATGGGTGGAATGCTCGGACTTGGCGGTGGATTTATTATTGCTCCAATTCTAATGTGGATGGGTTACAAAACTAAACAAGCCGCAGCTACTACAGCTTTCGTTGTTACATTTTCATCCTTCTCCGGTTACCTTGGTCACATGGCTGAGGGCAATTTTAATTGGAGCTTAACAATAATGGTGGTTATTGCTGTAATAATTGGCTCTCAACTCGGAGCAAGTTTTATGAGCGGAAAAGCAAAACCTAAATGGGTAAAATCGTTATACGCTGTTGTACTTTTTGCGATTGCAATTAAAATGATTTTAAGTGTTGTGCTATGAGATTCTTAAAATCAATATTATTTATTCTAATTTTTTCTTCACAAATTTTTGCCCAAAGTGAAGTAGAGAATTTTGAATGGAATGGATACGGACAATTCAGAGCTTATAAATTGGGTAACAACTCTGAAGGCTTTATGATAAGACGTGCAAAACTTTGGGTTAAGGGAGAAGTGCCTTCTGAAAATAGTTTTAGTTACAAAGTGATGGGAATTTTCACTTACAATCATTCCGGATATTTTGGTTTGCTCGATGCTTACGGAAATTATAATTTCTTGAATGGATATTTAAGATTTGGACAACAAATTCCGGAGTTTAGTCTTCAAAGAGAACAACCCGATTGGAAAATCCCCGTTACAGAAAGAGCTTCCGTAATAAATAGAATGATTCCTGCTGCACAATCATTTGCTCGCGATTTAGGAATTCAAGTCCACTTAAATTTATTGAATAACTATTGGCAGATTGCATGTGGAGTTTTTAACGGAGATGGTGCAAATCTTAAAAATCATAATTCATCAAATTTTCTTTACACTGTTAGAAGTAGCCTTAAAATTGCGTTCAAAAAAAATTATGCTTTGCACATTGGGGCTTCAGCAATGTACAGATATGCAGAGCAATACGACTTCTCATTAATCTTTGGAAGTAACTCAAGTTATACAGGAAACGATTTCCGATATGGCATTGAAGCCCTTTTAGCGTTAAACAAATTAGAACTTCAAGCTGAATACATTTCAGCAAACTTCAATGGCTTAAAAGCTTATGGTTACTATGCATACGCGAATTACAATTTCACACCAAAAGATCAACTCGTTTTATCAACGGAACAACTGGTGGATTTAAATAACGACACTTACGACGACCCTTGGTTAAAGGTTGGTTACAATCATCTCTTCGCTAACAATGACGTTAAGTTAATGGTAAGCGGAGGCACACAATTTAACGACAATTATTCATTAACAACACAGATACAATTATTTTTTAATTAAACAAAAGGAGTATTATTATGACTAATCCACAAGAATGGTTAGAATTCGGACAAAAATTTCACGGACACAAATGCCCTGCAATGCCAATGGGTTTAAGAGTTGGTGCAACCGCAATGAACAAACTTGGAGTTGAAAGAGCAAAAGACGGACAGATTCTCGCACTCGTTGACCTTGGCGATAATCATTGTGCAACTTGCTACGCTGATGGATTGCAAGTAATTATGGGTACAACTTTCGGAAAAGGAAATATCAAAAAAACACACAAAGGCAAATGGGCTTTAACTTTGGTTGATAAAGCATCAGGGAAAGCTGTTAGAGTTACACCAAAAGCAGAAGCAATGCTTGCAAATAAAAAAACAGAATTCTTTTCAGAGTACAGAGAAAAAGGAATTCCTGCAAGTAAAGTGCCTGACGAAGTTGTTGAGCCATTAGTTCAAAAAGTAATTGGTGCACCAGAAGAGATGCTTATGAATATCTCGGAGGTTTTTGATTATAAATTAGAACCACCAAAAGATAGCTTTGCAAGTTTTGTATGCGAAGATTGCGGCGAAATGACTGTTGAAGAATACGGACGCGTTAAAGGTAGCAAAAAATTGTGTATAGATTGTGCAAATAAATAAAAACTTGGATATAGCAAATTATATATAGGTAAAAATGAAAGAAGAAATTTATTACAGATATGTCTCAAATTCGGTAAGTAATGAAACTTAACCAAGGTTATTAGAATTAATATAATAACTTTGGTTAATAATTCTTATTTTTATTTTTTTAATAATTGGCAACTTAAAAATGAAAAGAGAAACAATTTTTTTATTATTTATTCTTCTCTCAGTAACATTTTCACAAAATCAAAATCCTAAAAGAGAATTAAGGGGTGCGTGGATTGCAACCGTTGTAAATATCGATTGGCCCCTTAGCAAAGATAATTCTACAGAAATCCAAAAACAGAATTTACGAAACCAGCTTGATTCTCTTGCGGATGTTGGAATGAACGCAATCTTTTTCCAAATACGAACAGAGTGCGATGCACTTTATAAATCTAATTTTGAGCCATGGTCTTATTGGCTAACAGGTAAGCAGGGCAAAGCTCCCGAACCATTTTACGATCCTCTTAAGTTTGCAATTGGTGAATCGCACAAACGAGGAATGGAATTGCACGCATGGTTTAATCCTTACCGAGCTGTGCGTGATACAGCTTACTATTTGTTAGATGAAAGCCACGTTGCCGTGCAACACCCCGAGTGGATTATTACTTCAAAGAAATTTAAAATGCTCAACCCAGGCTTGCCAGAAGTTAGAAAACATATTTTGGATGTTATGAACGATGTATTAATTAATTACGATATTGATGGAATTCACTTTGATGATTATTTTTATCCATACGTACCAAAAATATCAAACGAGGATTCACTCACGTTTCTTAATTATAGCAGAGGGCTTACAAACATTGACGATTGGCGTAGAGACAACATAAATATTTTGATGAAAGAAATTTATGAAATTGTAAAATCTAAAAAGCCTTATGTAAAATTTGGAATTTCTCCTTTTGGAATTGTTAGAAACGAGTATGCAAATACAAACGGATTTAATTCATACGATATAATTTATTGCGACCCACTAAATTGGCTGGAAAATAAAATTGTAGATTATGTAACTCCACAAGTCTATTGGGAAATTGGACACGAAAAGGCAGACTACGCAAAGCTAGTTCCGTGGTGGTCAACAGTAACAACCGATAGGCACTTGTATATTGGACAATACTCTAGCAAAATGGCAGCACCAAATTATGACAAGAAAAAAAGTGAAATTGGAGAACAAATCCGTTTGAACCGAAGCACACCAAATGTTCTTGGCTCAGTATATTTTTCGGCAAAGTCAATTACGCGTAATTGGAGTGGTCTTGCAGACTCGATGAAAAATGATTGGTATAAAAACATAGCTATTCCTCCAGCAATGCCATGGTTAGATTCTGTTCCTCCAATAAAACCAGAGAATGTTCACGTTGTAAAAACAAAAGTAGGATTGTTAATTGATTGGAATATGCCTAACGCTGCTGCGGATGGTGAGTTTCCTAATTATTATTTGGTATATAAATTCAATTCCAAAAATGAAATTGATTTGAACAAACCAGAAAATATTGTTGCAAAAATTTTGAATAAAAAAACAAGCTACTTTAATTTAAACGAAAACGACAAAAATAGTATTTATATAATTACCTCTGTTGATAGACTTCACAACGAGAGTGAAGGGGTTGAAATAAATAATAATAAATAGAGTAAAATATCATTTTTATCTCAAATTTTGTAAATTGAGTAGTAACTATTTCCTCTATACTAACTCAATTTGATAATTATTTAGTAAATAAATGTAGATAAATATGAAATTTTTCCTCCTATGCGGAGTTATTTCACTACTGTTTTCTTTTATTTCTTCTTCGCAAACAAAAAAAAGTATTCTTCAAATTCCATATTCCAATCTTAATTTACAGGTTGATGGAGATTTAAGTGAATGGGAAGAGTATTTTGAATTTACTTTTTCAGACACTCTCAATTCATTTAACAACGAAACTAATTATAAATTAAACAACATATATCCGGAAGAATTTGATTTCGACAAACTCCTTTTGCCAAAATCGAGAAACAAAGTCCGTTTCAGAGCCTTTTGGAACAATGAAAACTTCTGCTGTGCAATAACTGTTTACGACAAGCATTTTTATGCACAAAATCATGGACGCATTGATAAACCGTTGATTCACCTAAACGATGGTATTGAACTTTACATAGACACAAAAAATGAGGGAACAGCAAAAATGGATGTAAATGATTATCAATTTTTAATTGACATAAGAAATAACACAGAGGTTTTCAAAGGTGATTTAAAAGAAATTTTAGCCGATACAGTTGCGGTACCAAAAAATTTTGCTCAGAACATTCTTTTCTATTCTTCAGTAAAAAAAATTGGAGAAATAAACGACGGTATTGAAGACAGTGTTTACACAATCGAAATTGTTATTCCCTTTGCGGCAATAGGGGTAACGCCAAAATCAAATATGAGAATGCGTTTGGATGTTTGTGTAAATGATATTGATTATCCCCTTTCCCAGTCAACGCAAATTGAAGAAGTATCAACATCAATGTGGCCTTTTAGTTGGAGTGGTTATAGCGATTTTGGTTATCCAAAATTTTGGAAAACAGTTCAACTTACTGGTAGCCCAAGTTGGTTAGAATCTTTTTCGGAACAATACAAGAGGGAGTGGTTTTGGATATACTTAGTTACACTTGCAATTGTAATTTTTATTATTTCACTCCTTTTGTACAGAACATACAAGTTGAAACAAATTCCAACTAACGAAGAAATTGATAAAAAGTCTTCCCTTTTTTTTAACAATACTTTTGATGAAAATAGACTTTCGTACAATCAAAAAATTCTTAAATCTATTTCCAATTTTATTATAGAGAAACAGAGCGAGTCAATCCATTCTGAAAATGCTGCAAAAGCTGCAGGAATCTCTCTCCGCACATTTCAAAGAATTACTCGTGAAGAATTAAACCTAACTCCAACAAATTTTATTTACGTAATAAAACTAAAATTAGTAGCAGATTTTTTGAAAAATAAAAAAGGAAATGTTACTGATGCAGCTTACGAATTTGGTTTTTCTGACCCATCCTATTGTTCCAAAATATTTAAAAAGTATTACGGAGTTTCTCCAACAGAATTTGTGAAAAATATCACAAAATAGCTTGTACTCCGTAAATTACCTTAATTTACAAGTATTTGTCGCAATTCTACATGCCGTTTTTACAATAATGCCCTACTTTTAGTTATGAAAGAATTAAAACCTCATATAGTATCTGGGCTTTGTTTAATAGTTCTTTTTCTCCTTCCTCTATTCTTTGATGCAAATCCTTTTTGGTTGATTAGTGTAATTCTTTTAATTCTGCTAATGGTTTTACGTTCCTTTCTTGGCGAAATTTCAAAAAGTAATGAAACCATATTTACAGCATTTTATTTACTAATAGTTATTTCAAGTGTTCTTATAATAATATAAAGGATTGCTATGAAGTATTTTAAAAAATATCTGTATAAAGTTGTTTTTTCTCTTTTTGTTATTAACTCACTAATTGTTGCCCAATTAATTGAACCAGAAAATTTAGTTTACATGGGTGCATTTCTAACTCCCGAGTGGGTTTCCGATACCGAGTGTTGGGAATATGGTGGAACTGCTATGGCATATTATCCACTTGGTGATGCTGACGAAGTAGCGGATGGTTATCCTGGCTCAATTATTGCGTCGGGATTTGATGTACTTCAATATTTTTCAGAAATCTCAATTCCAATTCCAATTATTTCTGCTTCAAAAAATATTGCGGAATTAAACACTGCTGAAACCTTACAACCTTTTTCAGATGTTACGGGGGGGCTTTTTAATGCTCTATTGGAAGAAATGCCAAGAGTTGGTGTTGAATATCTTCCTGCACAAAGAGAACAAACATCCAATAAACTTTACTATTGCTGGGGTTCACATTTTCAAGAGATGGGCGAAGGGAGTGATATGCCTTCACATTCTTGGAGTGAAGTTGATTTGCAAAATCCACAAACTGCTGGAGCTTGGTGGTTGGGTAATGTATCAAATTATTCTGGAAACGATTATATGTTTTCAATTCCTAAGGAGTGGGCTAATAGCAATTCGTTAAATATGCTATTAGTTTCGGGAAGATATCGTGATGGTGGCTGGTCTGGCTTTGGACCCTCGCTATATGCATTTTCACCTTGGCTTAGTGGTAATCCTCCAGTAAATGGAGATACATTGGAGGTGATTCAATTTTTGCAATATTCCAGTAATTACAATGGTGTTCCATCCCCTTCCTACAAATTAAACAATTATGAACATTCCGACGAGTGGACTGGAGGGGCATGGCTAACAACAGAAAATAGTTCGGCTGTAATTTTTGTTGGTACTAAAGGAGTTGGCGAAGCTTGGTACGGAAATGAGAATGGTCCTTGTTTAGAATGTGATAATCGCGGTTGGTGGTCTGCAGAATTTGAAAGTCAAATTTTGTTTTACGATCCTGCTGATTTTTCATCCGTTGTACAAGGCACAATGGAACCCTACGAACCTCAGCCATATGCGGTTATGAATATTGATAGCGTACTCTTTCATTTGCGTTCCACACAACAATGGTATCATTTGGGTGCTACAAGTTACGATAGAGTAAACCAGTTGCTTTACATTTTTGAACCTGGCAGATTTGGAGAAGATAGAACTCTGGTGCATGTATGGAAAATTAAAAACTCAGCGGTTGGAATTATTGATAAACCGCAAACAATTAATGATTTTCAATTGTATCAAAATTATCCAAATCCCTTTAATTCAACCACAACAATTGTTTATGAAATTCCCCTACTTCAACAAGCTAAGCACAAGAGCTTGGAAGGGGCTATGGGTGGGTTAGTAACACTAAAAATATATAACATACTCGGACAAAAAGTAGCAACACTTGTAAACCAAAAACATAAAGCAGGAACTTACAAAGTTCAGTTTGATGCTACATATTTATCATCAGGAATATATTATTACCAGCTTAAAAGTGATGGTTTTTCTCAAACTCGAAAATTAGTAATTCTTAAATAAGAACAAATAATTTCAAAAATATATTTTGGAGGAGCAATGAAAAAAAGAATGTTTTACATATTTACAATCGTTTTATTTTCGTACGTTGGTTTGTTAAGTCAATCCACGTCAAAAATTTATTACACGCGTTACGACACGTATCACCCATACGTTTATTCATCCGATTTGGACGGTTCTAACGAAACACATTTTTCTTTGCCAAATAAACCAAAATCAATTGCTGTAGATTGGAATAACACTCCTGTAAAACTCTTTATAGCCTTAGATCTCGGAAGTGGTAATGGGAAAATTATTCGTTGCAATACAGATGGCACCAACCAAGAAGATGTGGTTCCAACAACTACAGGGCAGGTTAACGACATTGAATTAAACGTAGGTGCTAAAGAAATCTACTGGATAGAAGATAGTTATAGCGACGATTATATTTATCACGGAGTTATGTACGGAACAAATAATAGTCCATCCGAAATATATCATTCAACAGCAGATAATGTTACTCTATGGGGATTGGGGCTTAATGTAGGGGATAACACTCTTTGGTTTACGCTTAGAGGAGGTAGTCACTATGCAAGTTATGTAAAACAGATGTTAACAAATGGAACAGCCCTTCATACGGTTAAAAATCCGGTAAATAATCCTCACGACATAGAATTTTACAATGGCAACTATTATTTATGCACAGGCGAAGGCATTGCCAAAATTGAAGGTGGTACAAAGGTATATTCTGTTATTCAAGCAAGTGAAACAAGCGGAGACGGAATTTCAATAGACAGTTATTATCATAAAATTTATTGGGTCGATTATTTAGCGGGTCGAGTTAAGAAGTGTAATTTCGATGGCTCAGGTGTTACTACAGTTTCAACTACATTGTATGGTATGCTTCAAAAAATTGATACGGACTATAATGTGGCTGCGTTGCCTGTGGAGCTAACATCATTTAGTGCAAAAGTTATTGGTGAAACTGTAGTATTAAACTGGCAAACAGCTACCGAAGTAAACAACTATGGATTTGAGATTGAAAGGCAGAATCAAGTATCGAGTATTAAGAATCAAGACAAAAGCCAAAGCTGGGAAACAATTGGATTTGTTGAGGGACATGGAAATAGTAGTTCTCCTAAAGAATACTTATTTGTTGACACTTCGACTCCGCTCAGTGCAAGTGCGGTGGCTTTGCATTCGCTCAGTTATCGTTTAAAACAAATTGATACAGATGGAACATTTGAGTACTCTGATGTGGTTGTGATAAAAATGGATAGCCCAAAGAAATTTAAGTTGATTCAGAATTATCCAAATCCATTTAACCCAAGTACAGTAATTAGATATGACCTACCGCAAGGCGGAGCAGGAATTAGAGAGACAAAATTTGTAACCTTAAAAGTTTTTAATTCTCTTGGTCAAGAAGTTGCAACTCTGGTAAACCAAAAACAAAATGCCGGAAGCTATGAAGTAAAGTTTAATGCAAGTAGTCTTCCAAGTGGAATTTATTTCTACTCAATAACAGCTGGTGAAAATGTTTCTGTTAAGAAAATGATGTTGCTTAAATAGTATCAAATGATTAATTGATGGAGTATCTAATCAATAAAAAAACCCAATTCAAAATTTTTGAATTGGGTTGTTATGTTTAAAAATTGCAATATTTTAAATCTCGGCACCAAGACCTTTAATTTGATAAATTGTTTTAACCTGTTTTTTATCGTGGTTACACTTTTCTTCTTTACCATCTTTTTCATGTTCTCCACAATCTCCGCCACCACATTCAGCATCAGCTTCAACTGTAAAAGAGTAGAACTCTCCTTCAACTACTGCTGTTTTGCCCTTCGCTTCCATAGGGAAAACAATTTCGCCATCTTTAACTTTTACTCGGATTGATTCAAATTCTTTATCGCTAGCTAACTCAATCCAACAACCTCTTTTGGCACAAACATTTAAAACAGTTCCTTCAACAAGTATTTTTTTACCTTCATAATTTTCCGGGTGTGCTAAAATTTCTGAAACTTTAACTTTTTCAGTTGAAGTAATTTCCTTCCCATATTTTTTTGTATCATCGGCAAATAAATTTGCACTTAGCAATACCGTAAAAACAAATAATAAAATATATTTCTGCATTCTAATTCTCCTGTTAGTATTTTTATTTTTTAATTATAAGATGTCTAAAATAAGAGCATTTGTATTATATTGCAAATATAAAAGAAAAAAAATGAACAGACGTAAATTTATTCGCAATACTTCTTTAGTAACTGGAGCCACCGCTTTTGCTGGAATAAATACAATAGCAGGAAATTCCAAAGAGAAAAATTTTTCTAAGATTAAACCACACCGATTATCCAAGGGCGATACAGTGGGACTTATTGCTCCGGCTGGATATATTTCAGAAGAAAATTTGCAAGAAGCAATTGAAAACATTGAAAAACTAGGATTAAAACCACACTACACAAAAAGTATTATGGATAAGTATGGTTATCTTGCTGGAAAAGATAATGTGCGAGCAGATGATTTAAATAATATGTTCGCTAATGATAAGGTTGATGGAATCTTCTGTGTGCGTGGCGGATATGGTGTTGCAAGAATTCTTCGTGAAATAAATTATGATATTATTAAAGCAAATCCTAAAGTCCTTGTTGGATATAGTGATATTACCGCATTGCACTATGCTATCTACTCACAAACTGGATTGGTTACATTTCACGGACCAGTTGCAACTTCCACATTTAACAAATTCTCAGTCGATAATCTTGTAAAAACAATTATGCATCCAGAAGAGAAAACAGTTTTTATTCCTGCGGATGATAGTGCCAGAGGAAGTGATTTTGATATTTACACTATCCGCGAAGGGAAAGCAAAGGGAGAGCTTATTGGCGGAAACCTAAGCATTGCCGTAACTTTTCTTGGAACTCCGTATGATGTAGATTACAAAAATAAAATTTTATACCTCGAGGAAATTGAGGAAAAGCCCTACAGGGTTGATAGAATGTTAACGCATCTTTATCAAGCAGGCAAATTGGAAGAAGTTGCAGGAGTTGCTCTTGGAATTTTTAGAAAGTGTGATGCTAAAGTTGGCTCTGCCAAAGGGGAACAAACACTTTCGCTAAAAGAAGTGCTTTACAACAAACTTTACGATTTAGGAATTCCAGTAATTTACGGACTCTCATTTGGTCATGTTGAAAATAAATATACAATCCCCTTTGGAATAAATGCCGAACTCGATGTTCAAAAACAAACACTTACTTTAACCGAGCCAGCTGTTTTATGATTAACAACTTTTACATATTTAACATTCTTGCTTCAGTTACTATGCCAATTGCGTCCCTTCGGAAGCAACATTATCAATTGAAAAGATTGTCAGCCCTTACACGGAATCTACATCTGTTGCTAAGAATTCCGATAAAAGCATTTGGGAATAACATGCTACAAAAATATTTTTTTGAGTTAACGCCAATACTTTGGAATATAATAGACACTAACCGTTATCTTACTATTTACGATTTTCGACTTTCGATTCACGGCACCGCTCTTATCTCACGTCTCACATCTAAGTTACTGCCATGTTCGCTAAAATAGTTTTTCCGCTTCCGTTTAGGAATGCTTTCACGTATTCAGTTCCAGAAGAGTTTGAAAGCCTTGTGTTTATTGGGGTTCGTGTAGTTGTTCCTTTTGGAAAAAGAACGCTAACTGGATTTGTGATTGATATAGTTGAAGAAGCAGAAACAGACCATAAAATAAAACCAATCCGTGATGTGTTAGATACTGCTCCAATATTTGACAAAAACGAATTGAAATTTTACGAATGGATTAGCGACTACTATATAAGTTCACTTGGCGAAGCCCTACGGAACTCGGTGCCATACGGATTAGATGTTGAATCGAAGAAAAAAGTTGTTGCCAATATGGATTTCTGTTTTGAGCTTTACAAAGAGGAAAAAAACAAAAATTCTACTCGTGCCAAAGTTTTAGATTTGCTAAGTCAAAAAGAGACATACACATTTTCACTCTTGCAAAAAATGGTTAAGAAAAAATCAATCTACTCCATAGTAAATACACTCGAAAAAAAAGGAGCTGTATCATTAATAAATGAAATATCGGATGCAAAAGTTAAAGTAAAAAAAATTAAGCACATTAAGCTGAATAAGAGCATTGATGAAGTTTACGCAGCTTTGCCAGAAATTGAACAGCGTTCTACAAAACAAGTAATAATTTTAATGGAATTACTTTCAGCACCAGAAGATGAATTTCCATTAGCACAGCTACTAAAAAAAACAAACGCAAATCAGTCTTCTGTTAATTCATTATTCAAAAAAGATTTAATAGATATTTTTTATAAAGAAGTTGAAAGAAAATTTATAGAAACATACGAAGAAGCCAAAAAAAATATAAACCTTACTTCCAATCAAAAGATAATTGTTGAAAAAGTATCTAAAAATATTGAGCAAAAATCATTTAGCCCCTATTTATTACACGGTGTTACTGGAAGTGGAAAAACACAAGTATATATTGAACTTGTAAGAAAGGCTTTGGATAGTGGGCGAAACGCAATAGTGTTAGTTCCAGAAATATCACTTACTCCACAAATTACAACTCGATTTTACAATGAACTTGGCGAATCTATTACAGTTATGCACAGCCGAATGTCGCTTGGCGAACGTTACGACGCATGGCGAGGAATTATAAATGGGAAATACCGAGTAGTTATTGGACCTCGTTCGGCTCTCTTTGCTCCGCTAAAAAATATTGGAGTAATAATAGTTGATGAAGAACATGATGGAAGCTATAAACAATACGATATGGTTCCAAAATATAATGCCCGCGATGCCGCAGTAGTAAAGGCTAGTATGAATAAAGCCCCAATTTTATTAGGCTCTGCAACGCCCTCTGTTGAAAGTATGCACAACGCAATTAATAAAAAATATGAACTGCTTGAATTAAAAAACAGAATTGACGATGCTAAACTTCCGATAGTTAGATTGGTGAATGTTTCATCAGAGCAGAAGCAAAAAAAAATGGATGGAGCTTTTTCGCCAGCTTTGATAAATAAAATAAATGACCGCTTACAAAAAAATGAATCTGTAATTATACTCCAGAACAGACGTGGGTTTGCAACACAAATATATTGTGAAGATTGTGGTGAAATAGAGATGTGCGGAAATTGTTCAGTATCAATGGTGCATCACATAAATAAAAATATTTTGCAATGCCATTATTGTGGAGAAAAAAGAACAGTTCCCAAAGCGTGTGTTAAGTGCGGTTCGCTCTCTCTAAAGTTTTTTGGAACTGGAACACAGCGTGTTGAAGATGAATTGTTGTATAATTTTCCAGATGTTAAAATTGAACGAATTGATTCCGACACGCTAAACCGAAAAGGAAAACTTGGCGAAATTTTAAATAGATTTAAAAGTGGTGAAACACAAATTCTTGTTGGAACTCAAATTGTTGCGAAAGGATTAGACTTTTCAAACGTAACATTGGTTGGAGTAATATCCGCAGAAACAACTTTGTGGATTCCAGATTTTAGAGCCGATGAACGAACATTTCAACTACTTACGCAAGTATCAGGCAGAGCTGGACGCAGTTCCATTGAAGGGGAAGTTTTAATCCAAACACAAAACCCAACACACTTTGTCCTTCAAAAAGTTATGGCAAACGATTATCATGGTTTTTACAAAAATGAAATTAAACTCCGTGAAGAGAGCGAGTATCCACCATTTACCCGAATTTGCACAATAGAAACAAAAGACGAGAGTGAATATAAAGCACGCGGTGCGTTAAATGATTTTTATAATTTGTTAATGAAAAAAGAAGCCTCGCTTTCAATTTCTGTTCCACAACCAGCAATGATAGCACGGATAAAAGGGAAATACAGATTTAAGATTTTAATCAAAAGTCAAAAGTCAATAGACCCAAGTGGGAAATTTTTACGTGCTGCAGTTCTTGAATCATTTATTGAATTTAATCAACGCTCAAAATTTAGCGACATCAAACCAATAATTGATATGGACCCACAAAGCACTAGTTAAATAAATATTTTTGATTTTTATTGTATTCTTTTGTACCTTTTAGTTGTACAATTGGAGGATATAATGCAAACCATAGCGGTTAGTAATTTTAGAGCAAAAATAATGACATTTCTTAAAGAAGTTGAAAATGGCTCAAGTATAAAAATAACTTCTCGTGGCAAAGTTGTTGCAAGACTTGTTCCGCCAGACTTTACAAAAAAAAGTGCTAAACAAGAATTGATAAAAATTGGTGCAAATGCAAAACTTTTTGATATCATTTCACCAATTAACGAAGTGTGGAATGCCGATAAATCTTGATTACTATTGACACACATATAATAATCTGGAATGCAATAAAGCCAGAACATTTAAGCAAGAAAGCAAATAATGCAATTGCCACAGCAAACAAAACAGATGGAATAATAATTTCTGATATTTCATTTTGGGAAATTGCAATGCTAATTAGTAAAAGTAGATTAGAAATTGAAATTCCATATTTAGATTTTATTAATTTAATAAGGGCATCTTACAATTTTCAAATAAAATCTATTACACCAGAAATTGCAGACCTTTCAACAAAGTTTCCATCCCAAGTAAACTTAGACCCTGCTGATAGAATTATTAGTGCCACGTCAATTTTATGCAATGCACCATTAGTTACAGCAGATTCAAATTTAAGAAAAAGCAAAACAATTAAAACCATTTGGTAACATTTATTTTGCTAAACCTTTCCTATTTGGCTATTTTTATAAATTGTATTAAAAATTAAAGTTAACTCAATAAGTTATAAGGATTTAGCAAATATGAAATATCCATTTGCAGAAATAGAAAAGAAGTGGCGTGAAACGTGGGAAGAAAACAAAACCTACAAAACAGATTTAACCGATTTAGAAAAAGCACTCTATACGTTGGTAATGTTTATTTATCCCTCTGGATCAAAACTACACATTGGTCATTGGTATAATTACGCCCCAACAGATAGTTGGGCACGCTATAAAAAATTACGTGGCAACAATGTTTTTGCACCAATGGGTTACGATGCTTTTGGATTGCCTGCAGAAAATTATGCAATCAAAACTGGAATTCATCCACAAGATAGTACATTCAAAAACATAGATGACATCCGCGAACAGTTGAAAACAATGGGCTGTATGTATGATTGGGATGCGGAGTTAATGACTTGCGTTCCAGAATATTATAAATGGAATCAATGGCTGTTCATCCAACTTTATAAAAAAGGATTAGCCTACAGAAAAAATGCTCCCGTTAATTGGTGTCCCTCGTGCCAAACCGTTCTTGCAAATGAGCAGGTTCAGGGTGATGGAACATGTGAACGATGCGAAACAATGGTTGAACGTAAAAACTTAACCCAGTGGTTTTTTAAGATTACAAATTACGCCGATGAACTTTTGGATGGCTTAAAAACTATCGACTGGCCAGCAAAAACAAAGCTGATGCAAGAGCATTGGATTGGAAAAAGTTTTGGAACAGAAGTTAAGTTTGGTGTTGTTGGGCATGAGGATAAAGAGATTCGTGTTTTTACAACCCGTCCCGATACACTATTTGGAGTAAGCTATGTTGTTCTTGCCCCTGAGCTTGATTTGGTTCAAGAGTTAACAAAAGCTGAAAATAAAAAAGCAGTTGCTGAATATATTGAATCTATAAAATCACTATCCGAGATTGAAAGGACTTCAACTATAAAAGAGAAAACTGGCGTGCCTACTGGGGCTTATGCAATCAATCCAGTTAATGGCGAAAAAATTCCAATTTGGATAGCCGATTATGCACTTGCTAATTATGGAACTGGTTCTGTAATGGCTGTGCCTGCACACGACGAACGCGACTTTGAGTTTGCAACTAAATTTAATTTGCCTATTAGAAAAGTTATTCTTGAAAAAGGAACAGAGGCAAATACTGAATTAACCGAAGCCTATACTACTGCTGGAACAATGATTAACTCGGCACAATTTAATGGAATGGATTCTGTAGAATGTAAATCCAAAATTACTGACTGGCTTGCTGAGAACGACAATGGCGAAAAGAAAATAAATTATCGTTTACGCGATTGGTTAATTTCTCGTCAGCGTTATTGGGGAACGCCCATCCCAATTGTTTATTGCGATAAGTGCGGAGAGGTTCCAGTTCCAGAAGAGCAGCTCCCAATAGAATTGCCTTATGAGGTTGATTTCAAACACGATGGCGGTTCTCCACTTGAAGGCAATTCACAATTTGTAAACACTACTTGTTCAAAATGTGGCGATGCTGCAAAACGCGATGTTGATACAATGGATACATTTATGGATTCATCGTGGTATTACTTGCGTTACTTAAATCCAAAATTTAAAGATGGAATGTTTGACACAAAACTTGGTAACGAATGGACACCTGTTGATATGTATGTTGGCGGTGCAGAACATGCAACAATGCACTTACTTTACGCAAGATTCATTCATAAATTTTTACGCGATATCGGAATGGTCAACTCTGACGAGCCATTCAAACGCTTGATACACCAAGGCACAATTACAAACAATGGTGCCAAAATGAGTAAATCGAAAGGTAATGTTGTTAATCCTGGTAGCTTTATTGAAGAATATGGCTCAGATGTTTTCAGAATGTATATGATGTTCATGGGTCCATACGAACTTGGCGGAGACTGGAGCGACAAAGGAATTGTTGGAGTTGATAGATTTGTTCAACGTGCATATTCATTATTTGAAAGCAATAAAAATTTAAGCAATATAGCTACTGCCCCAAGTAAATTTACGATTGATAAATTATCTCCAACAGAAAAAACCATTTATCAATTAGTAAACAAAACACTTTCCAAGTTTGAAGTAGAAGTTGAAAATTTCCGCTTCAATACTGCCGTTGCTTCGTTAATGGAATTAAACAACGGATTAAAAGAGCTTCCAGATTGCTCAGATGAAATGAAACTTTTTGCATTAGAAAGGTTTGCAACAATGCTTGCTGCTCTTGCTCCACACATGGGTGAGGAGTGTTGGTCAATTCTTGGAAACGAAAAAGGGTTGTATGATAATCCAATTTGGTTTGAAGTTGACAAAAATGCGTTAGTTCAAGATTCTGTTACTATCATTGTTCAAGTAAACGGAAAGGTAAGAGCAAAACTCGATTTGCCTGCAGATAGCAATGAAGCAACAGTTAAAGAAATTGCTTGGACAGATAATAAGGTAAAAAGTCATACTGATGGAAAAACAGTAGTAAAAGAGATTTATGTAAAAAATAAAATTTATAATATAGTTGTAAGGTAAAATCAGCATTCTATTTACTAAAGGAGCAAAAAATGTTGGATATAAAATTTATTAGAGAAAACCCAGAGCTTGTAAAACAAGGCATTGTTAACAAAAACGAAAAAAATGATACTGTTGATGAAATTCTTGAACTGGATGAAAAACGCCGCTCTTTACTTACCAAAGTAGAGGAAAAGAAAGCCCAGAAAAATAAAGTTTCTGCCGAGGTTGGAAAACTAAAGCAAGCTGGCGAAAATGCAGACGAAATAATTGCAGAGATGAAACAACTTGGAGAGGATATTAAAGCCCTCGATGACAAAGTTCGCACAGTTGAAGATAAATTTACAAACTTGCAAATGTGGGTTCCTAATATACCGCATTCATCGGTTCCTGTTGGAAAGGATGAAACAAGCAATGTTGAAACTAAGCAATGGCTCCCTGAAGGTTTTTCGTTTGAAAATAACGAATCAATTTTAGACCATATTGAGCTTGGCAAAAAATTAAACATTCTTGATTTTGAACGCGGTGCAAAAATTACAGGTTCTGGATTTCCAGTATATGTTGGCAAAGGTGCAAGGTTAGAGCGTGCATTAATAAATTTTATGCTGGATTATCATTTGGATAATCACGGTTACACAGAAATTATGCCTCCGTTATTTGTAAATGCTGAATCGATGAAAGGCACTGGACAACTGCCTAAAATGGCTGACGACATGTATTACGCAGAAAAGGATGGCTTATATGCAATTCCAACCGCCGAAGTTCCAATAACAAATATGCACCGTTCAGAAATTTTAAGCGAAGACGAACTTCCAATTAATTATACTGGCTACACTCCTTGTTTCCGTAGAGAAGCTGGCTCGTATGGTGCTGATTCTAAAGGATTTTTACGCACTCATCAATTCAACAAAGTAGAGATGGTTAAATTTGTAAAACCAGAAACATCTTACGATGAGTTAAACAATCTTGTAAGCGATGTTGAAGATATTTTGCACGAGTTAAAAATTCCATACAGAATTTTAGAACTCTGCACTGGCGATTTAAGTTTTGCCGCAGCTAAATGTTTTGATATTGAAACATGGTCGCCTGCCGAAAACAAATGGTTAGAAGCATCATCTTGCAGCAACTTTGAGAGTTTCCAAGCAAGACGTGCAAAAATTCGTTTTAAAAAGAAGGATGAGAAGAAATCAGAATTCATACACACACTTAATGGCTCTGGACTTGCAACAAGCCGCCTTATGGTTTCAATAATGGAAAATTATCAAACTCCAGAAGGGAAAATAATAGTTCCAAAGGTGTTACAAAAATATACTGGTTTTGAAATAATTGGTTAAATAAAACAGATAATCTAAATGCTGGTAAATATTGGGTACAAACAGATAACGAAAAGTTAATGGGCTTGGTTTCTAAAGGAGTAAGCATTGGTGAATTGAGCGAATTCTTTCAGCGGACTGAGGGAGCAATTAGATGTAGAATTAAAAAGTTAAAGAAAGATGTGGCAGAATAAAATAATGAAAATAGAAATTATAGAATCACCAACAGAAACATTTGAATACCAACCACACATTACCGAAGGTGGTATTCAGTTTTAGTATGCCCAAAATTTGCAGCCTTTTATAAAATTTAATAACTTTTATTTTCTAAAAAAAAGAAGTTGAGTAATATGAAAAGAGTAATTTACCCAGGTACATTCGACCCCGTAACCAATGGGCATATAGATGTAATAGAAAGAGCAATGGATTTATTTGACGAAGTAGTTGTTACTGTTGCTCGTAATCCAGTTAAAAACCAAATGTTTT
This sequence comes from uncultured Ignavibacteriales bacterium, assembly GCA_947311785.1. GTDB lineage: Bacteria > Bacteroidota > Ignavibacteria > Ignavibacteriales > Melioribacteraceae > 1-14-2-50-31-20. Next base: position 41,086 of record CAMZLW010000017.1, read on the forward strand.
CGCTTGATGAAAGATTAAATATGCTACGCGAATCACTTCTAAAATACGATAATGTTTTTGTAGATTCCTTTGATGGCTTAATTGTTGACCATGCAAAACAACAGAAAGCCATAGGAATTATAAGGGGCTTAAGAGCAGTATCTGATTTTGAATACGAATTTCAAATGGCATTAATGAACAGAAAATTAGATGAAAATCTTAGAACAATTTTTCTGATGCCAAATGAAAAATATACTTACTTGAACTCCACAATTATCCGAAATCTTGCTGTCTTTCATGGAGATGTTGCCGATTTTGTTCCGCCAATAGTGGTTAAAATGCTTAAAGAAAAAAACAAAGTTCACGAAAAGAACGGCGTTGATAAAAAACAAGAAATTCGTGAGGATTTTTAGTATCGGTCGCACAGATTAGTTGTTGAATTAATTGCGATATAAGTAATCTGTGCCAACTTACTATTTTAGAATAAAACTTTAAAATAAATTCATTAATTATTTTCGTTTCAAAATTAGTTCGTGTAATCTAATGTTTTTTTAGAACAGATTACTAATCTGTTCTACGAGTAATTCAACTTTTGACTGCTATCACTAGTGCCAACCATAAATATTTATCTATCCTTTTAGTTATATTTGCGGACTTAAAAATTGAAAACAGAAGAGACAAAATGAAAGTTAAAAATTTAGATGACATCCCAAAACAGTATGCCCCAAAAGATGTTGAAGATAAATGGTATAAATATTGGGAAGATAATAAAATATTCCATTCCGAAATTGATGAAACAAAAGAGCCATATACAATTGTAATTCCGCCACCAAATGTAACGGGTATGTTACACCTCGGACATATTTTAAACAATACTTTGCAAGATGTTTATATTCGCTACAAACGGATGAAAGGTTTTAACGCTCTTTGGGTGCCAGGCACTGACCACGCTTCAATTGCAACAGAGAGCAAAGTGGTTAAAATGCTACAGAAAAAAGGAATTAAAAAAAGTGATTTAACTCGTGAAGAATTTCTAAAGCATTGTTGGGATTGGACAGACAAGTATGGCGGAATTATTATTTCGCAACTTCGTAAGCTGGGTGTAAGCTGCGATTGGGAACGCGAACGCTTTACAATGGACGATAGATATTATAAAAAAGTTACCGATACTTTTGTTGACCTTTACAAACAAGATTTAATTTATCGTGGGTACAGAATGGTAAATTGGGACCCAGCATCAAAGTCGGCAATTTCGGATGAGGAAGTAATTTTCCGTGAAGTGCATGGTAGCCTTTGGTATATGCGATATCCAATAAAAGATTCGGATGAATATTTGGTGGTTGCTACAACACGCCCCGAAACAATGCTTGGTGATGCTGGTGTTGCGGTAAATCCTAACGATGAGCGTTACAAACATTTAATTGGTAAAAAAGTTATTCTTCCAATTGTTGGACGTGAGATTCCCATTTTTGCTGATGATTATGTTGATCTTGAGTTTGGAACTGGATGTGTGAAAATTACTCCAGCACACGATGTTAACGATTACGCAATGGGGCAACGCCATAAATTAGAGATGATAAATATTTTTAATGACGATGCCACAACAAACACAAACGTTCCAGAAGCCTTTGTGGGGCTCGATAGATATGCTGTTCGTAAAAAAATTGTTGCAACTCTTACAGAACTTGGTGCTATAGAAAAAATTGAAGACTATACAAACAAGGTTGGATATTCCGAACGAGGTGGCGTACCTATTGAGCCATATCTATCGGAACAATGGTTTATGAAAATGGATGACCTTGCAAAACCAGCACTTGAAGTAGTTCGCGAAGGTAAAGTAAACTTCCACCCAAATCATTGGATAAAAACTTACGAACATTGGCTTGGTGGAATTAGAGATTGGTGTATTTCGCGTCAGCTTTGGTGGGGACACAGAATTCCAGTTTGGTATCATAACGAAACCAACGAAATCTACTGCGAAAAAGAGCCACCAAAAGATATTGAAAACTGGAGGCAGGAAGAGGATGTGTTAGACACATGGTCATCAAGCTGGCTCTGGGCACAAGATGTTTTTGATTCGGAGGAAGAACAAAAATATTACTACCCAACCGACCTACTTGTTACAGGACCCGATATTATTTTCTTTTGGGTTGCACGTATGATTATGGCTGGAATGAAATTTATGAACGATGTTCCGTTTAAAGATGTTTACTTTACCTCTATTATCCGTGATGACAAAGGACGCAAGATGAGTAAATCTCTTGGCAACTCGCCAGACCCAATAGATGTTATTAATAATTATGGCGCCGATGCACTTAGATTTTCAATCAATTACCTTGCTCCGCTTGGACAAGATGTTCTTTTCAACGAAGAGAAAACGGAACTTGGCAGAAACTTTGCAAACAAAATTTGGAACGCTGCACGCTTTCTTTTAATGAATGCACAAGATGTTGAGTTGAATAATAACTTAATTGATAAGCACATTGATTTTACCGACAAATGGATTCAGTCTCGTTTTCAAAATACTTTGCAAAAGTTTGAAACTGCACTTGATGCTTTTGACGTTAACGGAGCAACAAAAATAATTTACAACTTTATCTGGAATGATTTCTGCGATTGGTATATTGAGCTTTCTAAAAAGCGTATGTATGCTGAGGATAAAGAAATTAAAGCTGCTGTGCTTACACGTTCGCTAACTCTATTTGCCGATATGATGAAAGTATTACATCCATTTATGCCCTTTATTTCAGAAGAGATTTGGCAACTATTGGATGAACGAAAAGATGGCGAATCAATCTCAACTTCAGAATTTCCAAAACAGAATGCAAAATTAATTAATAACGATGCCGAAAGCGAAATTGAATTTGTTCAAGCTGTTGTAACAGCAATTAGAAATATCCGTGGCGAAAAAAATATTCATCCAGCAAAAACAATTTCTGTTTACTTAAAAATTTCAGCTATTTCCGAAGTTCAACAAATGTATATTAAATCTCTTGCAAAAGTTGAAGAACTAGTTGTAGGCGAAAACATTAACAAACCAAAAGGAAGTGTTTCTGCGGTTGTTAAAGGGTTTGATTTATTTATTCCTCTAGAAGGTTTAATAGATTTAAGTGTTGAGCGAGAAAGAGTAGAAAAAGAAATTAAAAATCTTGAAGGAATTCTTGCAAAGATTAATGGAAAATTATCCAATAAAAGATTTGTTCAAAATGCTCCTGCAAAACTTGTTGAACAAGAAAAAGCAAAACAAACCGAATGGCAAAACTCATTGGATAAATTAAAGGTTGTATTAGCTGAATTAAAATAGATTTAAATTATTAATGGTTTGGTTTATCAATGCTGTCAACTTATTAAAGAGACTGTAATAGAACGAGCTTTATTATATCAGTTAAGTATGCTGCATGTTTGTGTCTTTTGCTATTGTTGGAGATTTATATCTTGGCAACAAAAAACGTTACCAAACCGGAATGCGATGTGTTACACTTAGGTCCTCTAAATATCGAAGTGTGATAATTTTTTCTTAAGTTGACAACATTGCGTTTATACAGCACAACACAAGGTGTTAACAATAATTTAATTTGTTTTTGTTATAAAATAGTAGAACTTTGCATACGGAAAATTATTTTAATAAAAGAAAAAGAGTTATCAAATTCATCATCATAGATATTTGAATAACACGAAGGAAAGAAGAGCTATGCATCAAAATATGAAAAGAACTATAATACTACTTTTGTTTTTGTCATCTATCGTTTTTTCACAAAGCTTTAAGTTTGTTGCAATGTCGGATAGTCGTGGTTCAGATAATGGTGTTAACACTCCAGTGCTTTCAGCTTTAATTGACCATATGCTCAAAAACTATCCAGAATTAAAATTTGTTGTTTTCGCTGGAGATATGGTTAACGGTCACGAATACGACACTGATAGAACCAAGCGTGAATTACTCCATTGGAAAGAAGTGATGGCTCCTATTTACAACTCCCCAAATATAGCGTGGCCTGGAGTTTGGCCTGTTGTGGGCAATCACGAAATTAGGCACAGAGATGATGAAAATAATTTCCGTGATGTATTCCAAGATGTATATATGAACGGACCTAAGGAACAGAAGGGTCTCTCATACTCTTTCGATTTTGGAAATTCTCATTTCTGCATTATGAATACTGATGCTTGGTATTATGGAGATTTATCAGATACTACAGACGATAGACGAGATTGGCACCAAATAAAATATATGGATTGGGTTGAAGCCGATTTGAAATCCGCAACAGCTCGTGGGATGAAACACATTTTTACTTTTTCACACGAAATGCCTTTCCCTATTGGAGGACATTTGCGTGACGGACTTCCAAATTTAGGAAGTAACTTTAAAGGGAAAATAGATTCTACCCGCCAATATTATTTGGATAGACGAGATGCATTTTGGAATTTAATGCAAAAGTATAAAGCAGATGCACATATTTGTGGACACGAGCATACATACGGTCGCCAAGAAGTTAATGGGGTTTATCAAGTGCTTAACGGAAGTAGCGGTGCTCCACTTTATAATTTTAATCCTCGTTACGATAAAGATTCAACCACTGGTTGGACTGAAATGACTTATGAAGAAGCAGTTCCATATTACAAAGCCCTAAACTATAATTACGGACCAGGCAAAAACTCACAGCGTTCAGAAAATTTTGTTGGCAAAAGAGCTTTTAATTATTCTGTTTACGAAGTGTTAAACGATAAAGTTATAGTTAAAACTTATGGAGCTTATCCAACCAAAGGCTCTAATACTAAGTTTGATATGGATATAGAATTAATTGATGAATTTGTGATAGAGAAATGATTTTTGTAGGGTTGAGGCATGCCTCAACCCTACAAGCTAAATACCTTCCCAAATAAAGGACTCATAGTTTCCTGAATTAAATACTTCAGTTTCGCTATTTGGATATGCTGTTAAAAAGCTCTTTGGAAATTTCCCTTTTTTCTTAGGATTCCACTTAAACTCGAAGGCGTGAAGTTTGCCATCATATTCTTTAATAAAATCAATTTCCTGTTGAGAGTGAGTTCTCCAAAAAAAATAGTTTGTATAAATTTGGTTGTCAATACGGTACTTCATACGTTCAACAATAATATGGTTTTCCCACAATGTATCTAAATCTTGCCTTAAATTTAGCGAGTTAAAATTATTAATTAGTGCCTGGTCGTAAAGTCGTTGTATGATATTTTCCACAAATAGAACCGACCCAGTCAGTTAGATATAGAGTCTTGGCTCTGTTTACTTCTGAAAAATATTCATAAAATCTCTTTAGTTCTTTAAAATAGATGTAACTATACACTAAAGGTTTTACTTTTTTTTGTTATAATTTGGATGGTTCTTGCTTTTTAGGCTGCTTTCTTCTTGAGTTTTTCCAACTCTTTTATTTTCTCTTTTTTCAACAAATTTCCTAATCGATGCGGTGCATTGAGCCAGCCGAAATGGAGATTATATGCAACTACACCA
>CAMZLW010000018.1 GCA_947311785.1 uncultured Ignavibacteriales bacterium
GACTGTTACTTTGTCAACTTTCCAATCACTACCAAAATTTAATAATAAATTAAAAAAATCCTCTGAAAACACGGCACACCTTTTTTAATGCAAATTTACTAATTCCACAACAATAAGGGTAGAACCAATGTTTTTATAAATAAGTATAAAGGGTTTTGCATAATCACAAAAGTTGTAACACAATGCACCGCAAGTTCAGCATGACTCATTTTGTAGGTAATACAAAACCTTAAATTATTTTATTTTTCTAATTTATTAGTCCATTTTTGCAAATGAGCTGCTGCAATATCACGTCCTCCAATTCCAAAGGCTACCGCTACAGCAATTGCTATTGCACCTAAAATAAGTCCAAAAGCCAGATTAATTATTTCTTCGCCAACTCCCATATGTTGTAATGCCATCGAACCTACAATAAACAGAATAGCGATACGAACAACAAGCGATAAAAATTTCAGTTGAGTTGTTTCTTTTGTTAATATTTTGTTAGCAATTAGATTTGAAAGAAATAGACCTAATCCAAATATTATAAGCCCAACAATAATATTTCCGGCAAAAATACTAAAATTAACAGCAATATCAGACAGAAGCGTGAAACCTAATACTTCAAATGCTTCAATTACAGCAACAAAAATGATAGCAATCATTATCAATATGCCAACTAAATCAGATGCTTTTTTCCCTTCTTCATTGGTCTCTTTCATAACCCCCATATTTATAATTAGCTTATTAAAGCCAATTCCAGCTAGTAATCCGGCAACTAATTTTGCAATTAATTTACCAACTACATAGGAAACCAACACAATTATTGATGCAGTGAATATTAATGGAATTGTATTCATCATTTGGGCTAACATATTACTAACAGGTGTTGTAACAGCTTCTAACCCAAGAGCTTCAAGAGAAGAAACTATTATAGGAATCAAAACTATTATATATACAATTAGACCAATTAAATCCGACAACTTACTGTTTTCACCTAAAATAGTATTAAGCCCAACCTTTTCACCAAGTTTGTTAAGTCCAACTGTTGCAAGTAAATTGGAAATAATATTTCGTATAATTTTAGCAACAAAAAATCCGATTAGTAAAATAACCCCTGCAGTAACAAGATTTGGAATAAATAATAAAATCTTGTCCAACATAGATTGTATTGGTTTTAGCAAGCCATCCATTTGCAAAGAATTGAGAACGGCAGGAAGAAATAGTAAAAAGACCAACCAATAAACAGCATTTCCAAGAGTGCTTGTTATATTTACATTGCTCTCATCTTGAGACTTTTCAGATATACGCTCATCTAGGTTAAAAGCTGTTAATGCTTTTGTAATAATAAATTTTAGTATTGTTGCTATTACCCAAGCAGTAAGAACAAGAATAACTGCACCAAATATGTTTGGAGCAAAAGAGAAAAGTTTGTTAAGCAGATTGTTGAGTGGTTCTGTTATTATTGTAAGCCCTAATACCTGAAAAAAAGCAATCAATACAAAGAGCATAATAATATAAAAAATTGATTTTGATACATAACTATCAACAGGAATGGTGTTTTCATTATTGCCTGAAATAAGGGTTGATAATTTTTCCCCAAGGGAAGTACGTTTTATTATTCCCTTCGCAACTGCAGAAATAATAACAGCCAACAACCAGCCCACAATAAGTATAATCATCGCTCCTAATAAATTAGGTACATAAGTAGCTATTAGTTGATAAATTTGTTGTAAGAAATCTTGCATAAGAGCCTCCATTTGTTTTACATGTTTCATTCTTAATTAGAATGTTGAAAAATAAATATATAGCCCAGCCAGCATATATGTGATAAATATAGTGTTATCAAATCATTTTTAGATTACAATATTTTTTGTTTAGCCATTTTATATTGTGATTCAAAACTAACAATTTAATTTTAAAATTCAAAAAATATAATCTTAAAGCAAAATAAATAAAACGTTTTATTACATTGGTACTATTATTAAATTGTTTTAATTGATATCTTGCGATTAAAATTTGTTTTACTACTGATATTTTATAATGGAAAAAGAAATAAAAAAAATAGTTAATAAATTAAAAGAGAATAAAATACTTCTCTCAGATGGTGGATGGGGAACATACCTCTACGCAAAGGGTTTGCAAATGGGCGATTGCCCTGAACTTTGGAATGAAACCCATCGTAACGATGTTCTAGAAATTGCTAAAACCTATATAGATGTTGGTGCAGATATGGTTGAAACAAATAGTTTTGGTGGAAGTAAAATTAAATTTGCTGATTATGATTTGGGCGATAAGACTTACGAGCTAAACAAACTTGCTGCAGAAATCTCGCGTGAAGCTGCTGGGGATGATAAATTTGTGCTTGGCTCTGTTGGTCCAACTGGTAAATTTTTAATGATGGGAGATGTTACAGAAGAGGAACTTTACGAATCATTTAAAATTCAAATTGAAGGATTACGTGATGGGGGAGTTGATGCTATTTGCATTGAAACTTTTTACGATACACAAGAAGCAATAATTGCAATAAATGCTGTAAAAGAAAATTCTGATTTAGAAGTAATTACAACATTTACTTTTGATAAGGCTGTGGATGGCTCGTACAATACAATGATGGGAGTAAAACCAGCTGTAATGGCAGAAACCCTTGCTACTGCTAGTGTTGATATCTTTGGTACCAATTGTGGCAATGGTTTTGAAGGAATGATTGAAATTGTAAAAGAGATTAGAACTGCAAATTCTGAATTGCCAATTCTAGTTCATGCCAATGCTGGCTTGCCAATTGAAGAAAATGGGAAAATTGTTTATCCAGATTCTCCAGAAAGAATGGCAGAATTAACACCTACACTTGTAAAAGCTGGTGCAAATATTATTGGAGGATGTTGCGGAACATCGCCAGAACACATTAAAGCAATTAGAACTGTGATAGATAAAATAAATGGATAACACAAATACATATTTCATTGTAATAATTTTCCTACTAATTATTACCGCAATTTCTGCTAAACAATTTGGGAAAGCAAAATTATATATGGTTGTTAAACCCTTAACCATGCTGTTTATAATAGCCCTGCCGTTATTAGAAGTGCGTGAGGAATACTCAGCATACGCATACCTTATTATAACTGGGTTAATATTTTCTTTGTTAGGCGACTTGTTTCTACTCTATCCAAATAAATATTTTAACAATGGTCTCTATTCATTTCTTGTAGCACATGTTTTATATGCATTTGCATTCAACCAAAATGTAACTGAATACTGCTTTGGAGTTGCTGCAATGGTAATTGTCTTTGTTCTAGTAGTTACTAAGTTTTTAGCACCAAAATTAGGTGCAATGAAGTATCCAGTTATTTTATACATGTTTGTAATATCGGTAATGCTCTTTTCTGGAATTAATTACGATAGGCAACTTCTTACAATTTCTTACGTATCAATAGGGGCAATTCTTTTCACAATTTCAGATACAGCTTTAGCATTTAATAAATTTTATAAAAAGTTTAGTTTTGCCGAACCAATTATTTTATCAACTTATTTTGTAGCACAGTTGTTGTTCGCAATAACAATTTAAATTATATGTCATTTGAAAATGAATTTGCATGCCAAATATTTGTTTTGGTGTAATTCTTAACTTGTTTCAGAATCAGTTGGAGTTAATCGTTGATTTCAAATAGTAAATAATTTAAAAGATGCTGAAATGAATTCAGCATGACATTTATTTGTACTGTCTTAATTCTGCATAGACGTTATCGGAGTTGAGCATTAAATGTAATCTTATGGCAATAAAACAGCAGCAGAAATAACAGTAGTCCACAAACCGTCCTTATGCCCAATAGCAGACTGTGTTATATTTGATGTGCGAACAATTTTGCCAGATAATTTAAAAATTTGTTGTTTCTCATTCCATGCATCATCTGCATCAAAATTTTCAATTCCTAAAGTAGTAGCAAGCATACCAGCGGCAAGGTCTTCTGCATATTCTCCAGCTTTATCGGCTGTTTCACCAAAAGGATGATGTTCCGAAAGATATCCATACATTGTTTTATCTGCTGGAATAGCTGCACCTATTGATGCGGCAATTTTTCTTCCTGGCTCGTTGGTTGCATTACGTGCCATTACTGCATGGACAATCTGCCCTGGTAATAATTCTTTGCAACCTTCTTCAACTGAAACTTTTTTGCACCCAATTGGAAAAATACTACTTACACTAACAAGATTATATTTTTCAATTTTTGCATGTCTCAACGCTAACTCGAACGATGCAAGATATTCTTTGTGCCTTCCAACACCTTTTGTAAAAAATATTTTTTTTGGTACGTACATGTTTTTTTACTCCACCAAGTCTTTGCAAGGGCTTTGTCCGAAGCAACTTTATAACGAATATTGCAAAGGGATTCAAATATAACTTCATCCAACAAATGATATTGGATGCGAAATGATTAGTTACTGATTATTTGGTAACAACTTCATAAACTTTCTCTTTCCAACTTTTAGAACTTTTTCAGAATCAAAAATAATTTCTTGATATAATTCTGTGATTTTCTCTCCATCAATAGAGACGCCACCTTGTTGTATTAATCTGCGTGCTTCTCCTTTGGATGGGGCAAAGTTAACGGCTATGATTAAATCAATTAGATTTAGTTTCTCAACATCAGATTTGTATTCGGGAATATCATCTGGAATACCTTTATTGATGAAAATATTATCAAACTCTTGCTCCGCTTGGTTCGCAGCATCAAGTGAATGATACATTTCAACTAGCTTACGTGCTAAAGCTCTTTTTATATCACGAGGATTTCCACTCCCATCCTCAAGTGCTAATTTAATTTTTGCTAATTCATCTGCTGAAATATCAGTAGCAACTTCATAATAATTGTAAATTGTGTTGTCTGGAATAGAAAGAGTTTTTCCGTAAATATCTTTTGGCGAATCGCTAATGCCTATGTAGTTGTCGTAAGATTTACTCATTTTCTCAACGCCATCAGTTCCAACAAGAATTGGCATTGTTAAAGTTATTTGAGGAGCCATATTATTTTCACGTTGAATATCACGACCAACAAGAAGATTAAATTTTTGGTCAGTTCCGCCAAGTTCAACATCACTTTCAATTGCCACAGAATCCATAGCCTGTGCAAGGGGATAAAGGATTTCGTGCATACTAATTGGAATTCCTTCTTTGAAACGATTTGTAAAATCATCACGTTCCATCATACGTGCAACAGTATATTTAGATGCCAATTTAATTACATCAGCAAAATTCATTTTTCCAAGCCACTCGGAGTTATAAACAATTTTGGTTTTCTCTTTATCCAAAATTTTATACGCCTGCTCAAAATATGATTTTGCATTTTCGGCAATTTCAGCCTCTGTTAATGGGGGTCTTGTGGAGTTTCTACCAGATGGGTCGCCGATTAAAGCAGTGAAATCACCAATAATTAAAATTGCCTGATGCCCAAGTTCTTGGAACTGTGCTAACTTACGCAACACAACAGAATGACCAAGATGCAAGTCCGGACGAGTTGGGTCGCAACCTAATTTAATGTTTAATGGCTTACCACTCTCAATTGATTTTTCTAATTTTTTAATTAATTCATCTTCAGGAATTATTTCTGAAACCCCTCTTCTTATTACTTCCATCTGTTCTTTAACAGATGCAAACTTAATTTTTTTGCTCAATTTATTTCCTTTTAATATTTTAGTCTTTAATATAAAACCTTGAGGTTCACATAGTGAAACTACATTGAAATTGTCAATTCTAAATTATCCATTATCAATTATTTCAGGCTTCTATCCAAATCGCGTTGTGCATCTTTTTGCTTAATAGATTCACGCTTGTCGTAAGATTTTTTGCCACGAGCCAATCCGAGTTCAACTTTTACATTTCCATTAGAAAAATATAAGCGTAATGGAATAAGTGAATATCCCTTTTGCTTAATCTTATTATTAAGCTTTTTAATTTCTGCACGTTTTAGCAAAAGCTTACGCAGTCTAAGTGGTTCATGATTATTTCTATTCCCATGGTCATAAACACCGATGTGTGCGTTTGTCATCCACACCTCATCATTTTTAATAGAGGCATAAGCATCAACAAGATTTGCTTTTCCATTTCGCAAAGCTTTTACTTCTGTTCCAAGTAAAACAATACCTGCTTCAATTTTTCGTTCTATAAAATAATCGTGAAATGCTTTCCGATTGCTGGTTATATTTTTTTCTGTTTTGTTTTCCATAGTCTTTTCAAATTGAACTCCAAATTTATGAATAAATAAAAGAATATAAAATAACAGGAATCTGTTTAAATGAATGATTATCTTTTTTGATTAAATTAAAATTCTTTAGCGGAGATATAAATGTTAGATATCCAAAAGAAAACTTCAAATTTATTTTATGCTATTCTCGCATTGCCTGCAACAGCAATGGGTTTTGCTTTGTCTGTTCAAATCTCAGCATTAAGCTGGATTTTAGTTTCAGAGTTTGGGCTGGACTATGCAGAGATGGGTTTTGTATGGTCTGCAGGTCCTATTGCTGGATTAATTGCACAACCAATAGTTGGATTTATTAGTGATAAGGTTTGGTTCTTTGGTGGAAGAAGACGCCCATTTATTTTAATTGGCGGAACAGTTGCAGCGTTAATGTTGCTTGCACTTCCAAATATTGGACTGATTAACGATTCACTTTCAATTGGAAGTTTAATTGCCGTTGCAATGATTGTTGCTCTAACATTGGACTTATCGATAAATGTAAGTTTTAATCCAACCCGCTCTATCATTGCAGATGTTACCGCAGATGGAAATCCAAGAACAAAAGGTTACACTTGGATGCAAACAATTTCAGGTAGCTTTGGCGTGCTTGCGTATGCTATTGGTGCTATTTGGGGAAATTATTTTTTAATTTATTTTGGTGTTGTGCTTGTATTTCTATTTACAGTTGTCCCATCATTTTTTATTGAAGAGCCACGAACTCTTTCCAAACTGGAAGATGAAACTGATGATGATTCAAGTTCCAAAACTGATTTAAAAGCGTTTCTAAAAATTAGTTTTGCAAATGCTTTTTCGTGGTTGGGTGTGCAGACTATGTTTGTTTTTATAATTGCATTTATCACACAGAAAATTACTGTAACCCCAGATGGTGCTACGCCAGAGGTAATAGAAGTTATTAGCTTGAAAACTGGACAAATAATTTCAGTCTCATTTTTAATATTAAACGCTGTCGGTGCTTTACTTCCAGCATTTGTTCTTGAACCAATAGCTGAAAAAATTGGACGTGTAAAAACTCAGATGCTCAGTGTTTCAGTAATGTCTGTTGGTTATTTTTTTATAGCCTTTTTTGGATTTAGCGAATATACTCTCTATGTTCTTATGGGTGTTGCTGGTATTGGCTGGGCTGCTATTGTTTCACTTCCGTTTGCAATTATGAGTGAGGTGGTGGATAAAAGTAGAATGGGTTTCTACATGGGAATGTTTAATCTCTCAATTGTTATTCCGCAATTGCTCGTAAGTCTTGCTGTTGGAGTAATAGTTGTGAACTCTGCCGATAAAAATATTGTATTTATTATTAGTGGTGTGTCACTTGCTGTATCTGCATTGCTTTGGATGATTGTAGAAGAGAAAAAATCATAGATGAGGCAGTAATAATAGAGTTTAATACACAGGTAATGATTAAAAAAACGTGTCATTACGAGCATCTTTTTATGAAGCAATCTGCAACAGATTACTTTGTCGTCTCAAAGCAGATTCCTCGTAACAACATCGAACTAAATATATGATTAAAAATGTTTTTATAATATTATTTTTACTTTTAGCTACATGCTTTGCACAAGATGAAATGTCAGAAATTGATATTTTTGTAATTGATTCTTATGTAACTCCAGATATTCCACACAAGGTGAAGCTCACATTTTTTACAAGCGAAAGTGTAAAAGCAAAAATTTTGTTTGATGGCAACGATGAGCTAGTGGTATCTGGTGAATATTTGGAAGACCATAAATTTGAATTGCTGTTAAGTAAATTGAATTATGATTCAACTTCAATTCCTTATAGAATTATAGTTGAAAATAGTAATGGAGAAAAATCTAAAAGCGAGGAATTTGATTTATATTTACCCGAAGATTATAACCTTGAAATTAAAAACAATTCAAATTTTTTGGATTTATGTCTTGGTGGAATTTGGTATTTAATCCCTTCGCCAACAATTATGAATACATATCCAAGTGAGCTTAACTACTCACTAACAAAGGAGTTTCCAATAATTTCCTTTTATAATTCTGGATATAATTTCCCAAGTAGTTATTTAAGTTTGGAATATAGTTATCTATTGAATATGACAAAAAACAATCGAAATTATTTGCGTGCTGGATATAAATATATTTTGCAAACAAAATTCATTAAATATATTTCTCCAGGAATTAATCTTACAACGAATTTTAATGGGTTTAATGGAATAAGCCCAGAGGTAAGTTTAGGACTTTTTAAGTTCTATGAAACATTTACACTCTATACAAGATTCCGTTATAATTATAACATTGATAACGGACAAGATGATTTTATGGAATTTTCAGTGGGATTATATACAAGTTCAATATCATTTAATTTTTAGGAAATAATTAAGAATATAGGATTAACCTTGAAGACCATCGTAGGATAGGAGATCTTAGAAGTGAAAATTTGTTGATAAATTAACATAACACTAAATTAAAATGTTGACCTTCAAGGTTGACCAAAAAGAAAGATTGGAAATTTTGATTTTACAAATAACAATAAAATTACGAGAGGGTAATAATGGGTAGGAAAGCACCGATTGATCTTGGCGAAAGAGGAAAACTTAGTCCATACAATAAGCTCAATAATTTAACAGGTAAAGAATGGATTAAATTTACAAAGTCGTGGTTTCATCTTAACCCCAAAGCACGTAAGGATAACGAAATTTTGCATCCAGCAAAGTATCCTGAATCATTGGCTCAGCAATTTATAGAGTTCTTTTCTAAAAAAGGCGATTGGATTTTTGACCCATTTCTTGGTACTGCAAGTACACTAATTGCTGCAGGCGATTGTGAACGCAACGGTGTGGGTATTGAAATAACAAAGAAATACATGAAAATTTCTAAAGATAGAATTAAGGAGGGAAATTATAAAACCGAATTAAAGCCACTACTTGGGTCATCACTTAACATCAAAAAAGTTTTTGATAAAAATAAAATTATTGATAAAGTATTTGATTGCACTGTTACATCACCTCCGTATTGGAACCAATTGGAACGAGCCTCTATGAGGCAGAAAGGACGTGCAGATAAAGGACTCGACACAAAATACTCCAATGCCAAAGGTGATATTGGAAATATTGATGATTACAAAAAATTTGTTGAGACACAAGCAAAAATATTTGACCAAGTATATGATATAACTAAGGATAAAGGATATTTAATAATAATTACAAACAATGTTTTTTTTGATGGAAGAGTTTATCCTCTTGCATTTGATACAGCTACATCTCTAACAAATAGAGGAGAAAAAAGCTGGGTCTTAAAAGATGAAAAAATTTGGTTGCAAAATGATAAACCCCTTATAGCACTTGGTGTAAATCACGCATGGGTTGGTAATAGGCACCATCAGTATTGTTTAATTTTACGAAAAGAGAAATAAAATTTGTATAGAGAGAGTAAAGATTTTCAGTCATAATTTTTACATTTTTCCTTCCTAGAATGAGTTTGCTTTCTCCCTACTATTTTTATACTTTTTAGATTAAATTTATTAAGCAAGGATAAAATAATGACGACTATTACAATTGAAAATGGCGAAAAATTATCTAGAACGCATTTTAAAAAGTGGGAAGATTTACAAGTAGAGTTAATACTTATGCAAGAGAATAGTGAGCTTACACCAGAACATGTAAAAATATTGAAATATAGAGAGAAAGAAGCTGATAATGCAACAGATATGGGGCTATCTTGGAAAGATGTAAAATCTGGAATAATCAGAAAAAATGTATAAGTTATTATTCCGTCCATCGGCAAATAATGATGTTCAAGAAATTGTTAATTATTATGATGTAATAGAAATTAAATTATCCGATGTTTTTCTAAAAGAGTTAGAGAACACACTCAAATATATTAAAAGCATGCCCGAAGCCTGCCAAGAGAAAATGAAGAATATAAGAGTCTCTTACTTAAAGCGTTTTAAGTTTGGAGTTTATTTCAAAATTTACAATAAAACTATTGGTGTAATTGCTGTTTTGCATTCTATTAGAAACCCACAAATTTGGAAATTCAGGTAGAAAATTAGTAACTATTGCTATTAGATTTAATTTGCAAATCTACAGCATTTAATTTTTATTAAGGGATTGTTTTAAAAAGGGACCCAATAATTTATGGATTTATTTACACAAAAAGAAAAAATATTATCAGTTAGTGAAATTACTAACTCAGTAAAAAAAACTTTAGAAAAATCGTTTGGCGGAATTAAAATTGTTGGAGAAATTTCCAACTTTAAAGCTCACTTTTCGGGGCATTGGTATTTTACACTCAAAGATGCAAACGCACAAATAAATTGCACGATGTGGAAGGGGAATAACTCGCGTGTTCGCTTTACGCCAGAAGATGGGATGAAAATAATTGTCTCTGGCAATATATCTGTTTATCCTCCACGTGGAAGCTACCAAATTGATGTTCGCTCGATGAAAGCTGATGGTGTGGGCGAACTTCAAGCTGCATACGAGAGATTAAAACAGCGTCTATCCGATGAAGGGCTTTTTGATGTAGATACTAAAAAGGCAATTACACGGCTTCCAAAAAAGATTGGGATTGTTACAGCAATAGATTCGGCTGCATTCCGTGATATGGTTTCTGTTGCAGAACGCAGATTTCCATTGGTTGAACTTATTGTTGCGTCAAGCAGAGTGCAGGGCGACGGAGCTGCCGAGAACATTGCAAAAAATATTAAAGTACTCGATGCACAAGGCGTTGATACAATTATTATTGGACGCGGTGGTGGCTCGCTTGAGGATTTGTGGGCGTTTAACGAAGAGATAGTTGCACGAACAATTTTTGATGCCAAGACACCAATTATAAGTGGAGTTGGACACGAAATAGATTTCACAATTGCAGATTTTGTTTCAGATTTACGAGCCCCAACGCCAACTGCCTCAATGGAATTAGCTACTCCTAATAAAGATGACATATTAAAATATATCACAGATTTTAAAGTAAATTCTTTAACTAATGTTAACTCTATTATTACTAACTTTAAAGATGAAATTTTTGGAATAATTAGCTCTTATGGATTTAAGTCTCACGATTTTATTATTAATAATAATATGCAGTCTTTAGATAATTTCCTTTTTAGAATTGAAAATGGAATTAATCAAAAAATTATAAATAGCAAAAGTGAACTAAGTTTGCTAAGTAATAATGTTGAATCGTATAATGTTGAAAAAGTTCTTAAACGTGGCTATACATTGATTGAGCAGAATAGTAAAATTATTACTCGTGCAAAGGATTTTGATAAAAGCAAAGAAACAAAAATTAAATTTTATGATAAAGAAATAGAGATAACCTAGTGTGGCAAAGCGCAAGAAACAAAAAATAAATTATAAAAAATAAAACTTGCCCCATTCTTTTGTTTGGAGTTTTTAGTCTTGGCTTTTGTGATTTATTTGTAATTTATCATTTGGTTATTATTATTTCAAATTACACTATAAAAAAATATAAATGGAAAGATGTAGTGGCAAAAAAACAAAAATCATTTGAAGATTCTCTTCGTCGTTTAAAAGAGATTTCAGAAAAACTTGAAGGGAATGAAGTTGGATTAGATGATTCAATAAAACTTTATGAAGAGGGAGTTAAACTTGCTAAAGAATGTTACACAACATTGTCGGAAGCAGAATTAAAAATAAAAGAATTAAAATCTGAACTTGAATCAGATATAGAATGAAAGGGAAGTAATGGTAGATAAAAAAAATTATAAAGTTTTGTATGATATTGAATCGCCAAAGGATATACGTAGTTTTAATACAAAACAGTTAAAACAACTCTGCTCCGAAATACGTGATTACATGGTTGATGTTGTTTCCGAGGTTGGCGGTCATTTTGGTGGTGGACTTGGAACAGTAGAATTAACTGTTGCTCTGCACAAAGTTTTTAACACGCCCGAAGATTCAATAGTTTGGGATACTGGGCATCAAGCATATCCACACAAAATTATTACTGGAAGAAGAGACAAGCTAAATACCATCCGTCAGTTCAAAGGGTTAAGCGGTTTCTTAAAAAGAAGTGAAAGCGAGTATGACGATTTTGGTGCTGGGCACGCTACTACTTCAATTTCTGCTGCTGTTGGCATAGCCGAAGGAGCAAAGCAACTTGGAATAGATCGTAATGTTGTTGCGGTTATTGGCGATGGTGCTATGACTGGCGGTATGGCATACGAAGCAATGAATAATGCAGGTGTTCTGCAAAGTAATGTAATTGTAGTTTTGAATGATAATCAAATGTCTATTGCTCCAAACGTATGGCAAATTTCAAATTACTTTACCGAAATTATTGCACATCCAGAATACAATAAATTCAAAGGTGCAATTTGGGATTTAACAGGAAAGCTCGATAATTTTGGAGATAGATTACGTAAAGTTGCTGGCAGATTAAATACTGGAATTAAATCGGTTGTTACTCCTGGTATGCTTTTCGAAGCACTTGGCTTTAGATATTTTGGTCCAGTTAATGGGCATAATATTAAAAAACTTGTTGAATTATTTGAACATATAAAACCCCTAAAGGGTCCAATACTTGTTCATGCCTACACAGAAAAAGGAAAGGGATATAAACCAGCGGAAGATAATGCACCCAAGTTTCACGGTCTCGGACCGTTCGATAAAATTACTGGTGAAACTCCTAAGAAGGAAAATGCTGCTCCATCATATACAGAAATATTTGGAAAAGCTTTATTAAAAATTGCAAAAGCAAATTCTAAAGTAGTTGGAATAACTGCTGCAATGCCCGATGGCACTGGTCTAAAGTATTTGCAAGGGGAATTTCCAGAAAGATTTTATGATGTGGGAATTGCTGAAGAACACGGAGTTACTTTTGCTGCTGGTTTAGCTACCAAAGGAATAATTCCAGTTGTATCAATCTACTCAACATTCTTACAACGTGCATTCGACCAAATATCTCACGATGTTAGTCTTCAAAATTTGCATGTAGTTTTTGCTCTTGATAGAGCTGGACTTGTTGGTGCAGATGGCCCAACTCATCACGGAGTATTCGATTTAACATTTTTACGTATGCTTCCAAACATGGTAATTATGGCTCCGAAGGATGAAGCTGAATTACGCAATATGCTATATACAGCTACCGAATATAAAGACGGACCAATTGCTTTAAGATATCCACGAGGCTCTGCATTAGGTGTTAAAGTAAAAGATGAATTCGACTTAATTCCAATAGGCAAAGGGGAAACTCTACGTGAAGGGAAAGATGTTGCAATTCTTGCAGTAGGGAACATGGTTCGCTTTGCATCTGAAGCTGCAGAAAAATTAGCTTCACAAGGCATCTTTGTGGAAGTAATTAATATGCGTTTTATTAAACCACTTGACACTAATTTACTTGATAAAATTGCAACTAAGTTTGAAAAAATAATTACTATTGAAGAAAATTCCATTGTTGGTGGATTTGGTTCAGGGGTGTTAGAATATTTTGCTGACAAAGATTATAAAAATAGTATCCTTCGTTTAGGTTTACCTGATGCTTATGTAGAACACGGAACGCAAGACCAACTATACCATATGCTTAAAATTGATGCTGAAGGAATTGTTGAAAATGTTAGAGAGTTGTTAGATGAAAAATGATAGATAATTTGTCTATGTTTGGTATTTTGATTCCGTTGTTTTTTTGTTATAATCGAAACTTCTAAATAATTAATAAATTTTTCTTCTACAAAATAGTTGTGAAATAGCAGTTCTCTAACATTTCTAAATTTTCTAAAAGCCAATTTTGTTGTCATTTCTATTATTAAGTTTGTGTTAACTTTCTTTCATTTGTAAACTTTCTTTGTGAATTTGAGTATTTTTATACTACGATGAAAACAAAAATTTTAATAGTTGATGATGAAAAAGATATTGTTGAATTTATTCAATACAATCTTGAGCAAGAAGGGTTTCTTGTTATTACTGCCTACAATGGGCAAGAGGCACTTGAGGCAATAAAAGTAATACCAGATTTAGTAGTTCTTGATGTGATGATGCCAATTATGGGTGGCTATGAATTTTGTGAAAAAATTAGGGAAAAGGAAGATTATAAAAATATTCCCATCTTATTTTTAACTGCCAAATCAAGTGAGCAAGATGAAATTTACGGCTTAGAAATAGGAGCTGATGATTTTATTGCAAAACCAGTTTCAATTAAAAAGCTAATTGCCCGAATAAAATCAAACCTACGCCAAAGTGGAGCTAGTAGTGATGACGAGAAAAATAAAATAATAGAAGTTGGACCTATTAAAATTGATAGAGAAAAATATGTTGTTTACTTAAATGAAGAACAATTAGTTTTTCCGCGTAAGGAATTTGAAATAATTTCATTTCTTGCAAACAGACCAGGCAAAGTTATTCCTCGTGAACGACTCCTAACTTCAATTTGGGGTGAAAATGTTTTTGTTGTTGATAGAACCATTGATGTTCACATAAGAAAAATTCGTGAAAAATTAGGCGAATGTTCAAAACTAATTGAAACAGTAAAGGGCGTTGGGTATCGTTTCAAAGAGTATTAACCAATTGAATCTTTTGCATGACCCAAAAGTTATTCTGAATTTTTATGCTGAGTTTATTAAAAGGCATTTCGGAATTCTTATCTGTAGCATGAATTTAGACTAATGTATGTAGGGGCATTTCATTAAGTCCTCAGCCTATTATAACCTATCTTCTTGTGTTAGGCAAAACCTCATGATTTATATAACCTAATACACCCTTGTTTTTACTTACTTAATCAGCACGATTATAGACCAATACTTTTTAAAACTTCGTATTTTTTCTTAATTCAAAAATTTATTTTCCTTTTAGCATAATCCTTAAAATATTAATAACCCCTTAAATCAACAATTCGGAACAGTTAACAATTCCATAACATAGAAGTAACAATTCCATAATATGTAGGTAATATTAAGTTAACATCCTTTCTATAATTTTGGATACACAAAATAAATCAAACAATCTTTGGAAGGAATGTATGACACAGTTATTCACAAACTTAGTAAATCTAAAAAAAAGAAACACTTCAAACAAACAGAGTATGGTAAATATCAAACATATTTTACTCCTATTTATTCTAAGCATGTTTTCTATATCACTACAAGCTCAAGAAAATGGTAAAATAGCTGGCTTAGTTGTAGATGCTGATTTTGGTGAACCTTTGATTGGTGTTAATATTCTAATTGAAGGAACAATGCAAGGTGCAGCAACAGATTTAGATGGAAAATTTATTATTCCAAAATTATCCACTGGCAAATATAATGTTATTATTTCGATGATTGGTTTTACTAAGCAAACCATTAATGGAATAGAAGTTAGAAATAATGAAGTAACAAAAATTGAAGTAATACTTAAAACAGAATCTTTTGAAACTGACGAAGTTGTTATATCTGCAAAAGCAGTAATGAACACTGAAGCATCGTTATTAGCAAAACGTCAAAAATCAATTGAAGTTAGTGATGCGGTTAGCTCGGAACAATTTGAAAAAATGGGTGCAGGTAATGCAGCAGATGCTGCAAAACAAATTGTTGGTGCAACAGTTGTTGGTGGAAAAGATGTTTTTATTAGAGGCTTGGGTGATAGATATACAAGCACAAATCTTAATGGTGCACAAATTCCAAGTGCTGATCCATATAAACGCTCAGGTTCTATTGATATAATTCCTTCAAATTTGATTGATAATATTCAAGCAGTAAAAAGCTTTACTCCAGATAAGCCTGGTAATTTTTCTGGTGGTGCTGTTAATGTTAAAACAAAAGATTTTCCAGAAATGTTTAGTCTTTCTATTTCTGCATCAACAAAATATAATAGTGCAATATCTTTTAACGATAATGGAATAAGTTATAATGGCAGCTCTACAGATTGGCTTGGCTACGATGATGGAATGAGAGCATTGCCATCTATTATTGGTAGCGATACTTGGGTCTCTAATGTTGGTGCAGCACAACGAGATAATATCTTAGCTCAAAGAATAGATGATGTAACAAATTCGTTTAACTCGCAAATGACTCCATTTAAAAGTGCTGCTCCATTAAACCAAAGCTACTCGCTTGCAATAGGAAATCAATATGAAGTTTTTGGAAAACAACTTGGTTTAATAGGAAGTTTAACTTATAAAAATGAAAGCTCAGGATATATAAAGGGCAAATTAAACAGATGGGATAGAGGCGTTGCTGACCCG
Organism: uncultured Ignavibacteriales bacterium; assembly: GCA_947311785.1. Taxonomy (GTDB): domain Bacteria; phylum Bacteroidota; class Ignavibacteria; order Ignavibacteriales; family Melioribacteraceae; genus 1-14-2-50-31-20. Next base: position 16,379 of record CAMZLW010000018.1, read on the forward strand.
AACAAAACACAGCTTGATACGAACTTTGCTATGACCGATACCCGAAGTGTTTCAGAAGTTGTTCTTAGTGGTTTATTTAAAGCCTCTTTTAAATTAAACAATGCTAATTCTATTAGTTTTAACTTTCTTTACAATCAAAATGGCGAAAGCACTTCCCGATTTGTTAGCGGAAAATATCCTTACGATATTGACCCATCGTGGAATTACCAAGCACGAACTCTGCTTTATAAACAGCGTAACTTAAAATCATATCAATTAGAAGGAACGCACTCGTTTCAATCACTTGGGGCAGTAAAGATAGATTGGTTAGCTTCATCAATTAACTCAAGCCAGTTCGACCCCGATAATAGATTTTTTTATAACTACGAAACCAATACTGGAAACTTTGGTGTTAAAACTAATCTTCCCCCAGAAAGATATTTTAGAGAATCTGAAGAAGAACAAAATAGATTTAATCTGAACGCAACAATTCCTTTTCAAGTATGGAATGATAGAACGTCAAAAGTTAAAGTAGGCGGAGCTTACTCAAACACAAATAGATATTTTAATGAACGAAGATTTGTTTATAACCCTGTAACAAGTGTAGGAAAATACTTAAGAGAAGAGAATGGAAATGTTGATGCACTTTTTTCTGACAAATATCTTGGCTGGACTTCCACTGATACTCTTGGAAACGGATTAGAATTAAATCGCTTTACCCTTTATGTAAATGAAACTGACCAAACTTCTTCAAACTACAATGGTACCAAGGAAATTTATGCTTATTACGGAATGATTGATTTACCAATTTCTTCTTCGTTACGTTTAATTACTGGGGCAAGAATTGAAAGCACAGATATGAAAGTTATTAGTGCATCGGATAAAATTGAAGATGCAACAATAAATACAAGTGATGTGTTACCATCACTTAGTATTATTTATAATCCAGTTCAAAATATGAATGTAAGATTTTCTTATGGAAGAACTTTAGCTCGCCCAAGTTTTCGTGAAATTTCTCCATTCCAAAATTACGAGTTTAATGGTGGTGATACTTACATCGGAAATCCAGATTTGCAACGCACACTTATTGATAACATAGATTTACGTTGGGAGTGGTTCACAAATCCTGGTGAAGTTTTATCTGTTTCATTATTTGCAAAGCAATTTATAAATCCTATTGAAGCAAAAATAGTTGATGCTCCAAATAAAGTTATATCGTGGACTAATGTTGATAAAGCAGAAGTTTATGGTTTAGAATTTGAAACTAGAACTCGCTTAAATTTCTTCTCTTCAAAAGGGAGTAACTTCCAAATAGGTGGAAACTTATCGTTAATTTATTCTAAGGTTGATATAGACCCAGATGAGCTAGAGAACATAAGGGTTTACGAGCCTAAGGCTTCTTCAACTCGCCAGTTTCAAGGGCAATCGCCATACATAATTAATGTTTATTTAGATTATACAAATGATGCTTTCGGTTTTTCATCAAGTCTCTTCTACAATGTTTACGGAAAAAGACTATCGGCAGTTGGTTCGCTTGGAACACCAGACGTATTTGAATCGCCCACAAACTTATTAAACTTTACTGCTACAAAAATATTAATCGAAAATCTTATGCTAAAGTTCAAAGTTGAAAATTTACTTAATTCAGCAAATGAGAAGATTCAAGAATTTAAAGGTAACACATATATATACAGCAGTTATTTAAGGGGAAGAAGGGTATCCCTTGGACTTAGTTTTAAAATTTAACTTATTTATTAATTAGGAGATGCAATGAAAAAAACAATTCTATTTACACTAATTAGCTTAGCTACTTTTACAGTTAGTTTTGCCCAAACAGCGGAGTTTTACGACAACGTTAATTACAAAGGAGCCTTCGGTTCAACAAACTGGATGAAGGGTTGGACAGCTTTGGACCATTATAGTTATTTTACCGCAAACAAAACATCAGCAAACACAGTAACAGTTACAGATGAAAGTATAAATAGTGGAGATCAAGTTTATTGGACTGCCGATAATACCTACATACTTGATGGTTTCGTTTTTGTTGAAGAAGGTGCAGTTCTTAACATAGAAGCTGGCACAGTTATAAAAGGCAAAGCGGGACAAGGCGAAAGTGCATCGGCATTAATTATTGCTAAAGGTGCAAAAATATATGCAGAAGGTACTGCAGAGAAACCAATTATATTTACTGCCGAAAGTGATGATGTAACAAATGCAAACGATTTAGTTTTACCAGCTACAAATTTATGGGGCGGAGTTATAGTATTAGGTAATGCAAAAATTAATACTACTGCTGGCAAAGGTAACATTGAAGGTTTACCAGTATCTGAAAAATCAGAGTATGGTGGCGAAGATGATAATGATAATTCTGGAGTTATAAAATATGTTTCAATCCGTCATGGTGGAACAGATGTTGGTTCTGGAAATGAAATAAATGGTCTTACCCTTGGTGGAGTTGGTAGAGGA
>CAMZLW010000019.1 GCA_947311785.1 uncultured Ignavibacteriales bacterium
TATGTCCCAAGGTTTTTGTATTTTTAATCATCTGAAAAGTGGTGTTTGTTTGCAATATTTTTCTTTTTAACTATCTAAAAATAAGCATCTTACACCTCTTTTCTCCTTTTTTGTTTTAGTTTTTTAAGCATATATTGAAGAAAATGAAAAAGAAAAGATTGAAATGTTTAAATCTCTTGGATATGAGCAGTTAACTGTGTTGAATAACCATCTTAAAATTGCTGATGAATCATTCAGCTTATTACTTTTTAACAAGACACTTAAATAAAGGAAATATATATGGAAAATATTGGACATGGTAGTCTTGGAACTGCCGATTATATTGTATTGGTAGGTTATTTTGTTCTAATGCTGGGAATTGGAATTTACTTTTACAAGTATATGAAAGGGATGAGTGATTATTTTAGTGGTGGTAATCGAATTCCCTGGTGGTTAAGCGGTGCTTCATATTATATGAGCAGTTTTAGTGTTTTCGCTTTTGTTTCATTTTCTGCCATTGCATACAAATATGGTATCTTTGGCGTTGTTTTGATGACAGATACTGTGGTGGGTGTTATTTTTAGTATGTATTTTATGGCAAATAAATGGCGGCGTGCTAGAATCAATAGTCCTGTTGAATATCTTGAAGAACGCTTCTCTCCAATGTTACGCCAAATTATATCATGGCAAGGCATTCCGCTACGGGTTATTGATGATGCCATGAAGCTAGTTGCTATTGGGCTTTTTATCTCTGCCGGATTAGGATTTAGTTTGGAACAGACTGTCCTTTGGTCAGGGTTGATTATGCTTACATATACAATGCTCGGCGGACTTTGGGCAGTAACAGTTACAGATTTTATCCAGTTTATTGTTATGGCAATTGCTGTTATAATTTTGGTTCCGCTAAGTATTAATGAATCAGGAGGTTTTGTTGCAGCTTTTTCAAATATAACCCCGGATAGGCTTAATATTCTACATCCTCCGGAATATGATTGGTTTTACTTTTTAACAAATTTTGTTTTTGTCATTCTTGCAACAAGTAGTGTAAGTTGGTCTTTAATTCAACGTTTCTATTCTGTTCCTAATGAACGTGAAACTAGAAAATTAGGATGGTTTGTTGTAGTTCTATTTTTAATTGGGGCTCCGTTAATAATGCTACCTGCATTTTTAGCACCTAATTTTTTAACTCTTGCACCTGAGCAGGATGGAATGATATATGCACTTATTACTGTTAAACTACTTCCAACAGGGTTAATAGGTTTGGTAATTGCTGCAATGTTTGCCGCTACAATGTCTATGCTAAGTAGTGATTATAATGTAGCTGCTAATGTATTAACCAACGATGTTTATTTACGGCACATAAATAAAAACGCTTCGCAAAAGCAATTGGTTTTTGTAGGAAGGCTTATGACTATTATTGTAGGTCTTGTAAGTCTTGGAATTGCCTTTTTTATGTTGGAACTTGGTGGAGAGGGGTTATTTAGAGGTATGATGCAATTGTTCGGAATATTTACCGCACCTGTTGCAATCCCAATGATTTTTGGAATACTAACTAAAAAAGTATCTAAAAATGGAGCTGTATTATCTTTCTTCATAAGTTTTTCCCTAGGCATTATTCTGTTTTTTGCTCTGCCTGATACGGTATTGCTTGGAGCAAGTGAAATTAAAAGAGAAGTCTTTCTTATTTGGGGTACTCTGGTAACTTCAATTATTACAATATTGGTGGGAAGTAAAATATATCCTGCAGATGAAGAAGAACGTAAACGAGTTGACAACTTTATGAAACGACTGGAAACTCCAATTGGTGAATTGGAAGAAGATAACTTAACCAAAGAAGAGAGTGGAAGTGTTGCCATGTCTCCATTTAGAGTTGTTTCAGTTTCAATTATATTTATTGGGCTATTACTACTCAATATTTTATTCTTCATCCCGGTTGGTATTGCATTTTATATGAACTTTGTTCTAGGTGTTTTGCTTATTCTCGTTGGTGTAATTGGAGTTATTAAAACAGGGAAACCAAAAGAATAATGATTTCGGGAAATAATGTTTTTAATTTTTGAGGTAATTTAATGGTTGTTAAAGGAAATAATTATAAAGATGGTAAGCCTATCCAAGTTGTAATTAAGGATGGGAAAATAGATAATATATTAGAAGCAAAATCTCATGAAGATGATGAAATAATAATTGCCCCGGGTTTTATTGATAATCAGGTAAACGGTTATAACGGCACTAATTTTATGGGGAATGAGCTTACCGTAAAAAAAGTAAAAAAAACTGTGGCTGATTTTTGGCAGCAGGGTATTACTACTCTTTTTCCTACATTTATTACAAGTGAGCATTCGCAATTAATTGAAAACTTAAAAATATTTGTTGAAGCTCAAAAAAATTCATTAATCAATGCGTCTGTTCCAGGATTTCATTTGGAAGGTCCTTACATCTCTCCGGTTGACGGATACCGCGGTGCTCATCCTATTGAACATGTTCGCTTGCCTAACTGGAGCGAATTTCAACAATATATTGAAGCTGCAAACAATAAAATAATTCAAATAACATTGGCACCCGAAGTTGAGGGAGCAATTCCGTTTATTAAAAAATGTGTTGAAAGCGGTATTGTTGTTGCACTTGGGCATCATAACGGTACGGCTGAGGATATTAAAAAAGCTACGGATGCCGGTGCAATTTTATCTACTCATCTTGGCAACGGCTGTGCAAGAAATATTGACCGTGCATATAATCCCCTTTGGGCTCAACTGGCAGAAGATAGATTAAAGGCTCAATTAATTTGCGACGGATTTCATTTGGAACCTGAACAAGTTAAAACATTCTATAAAACTAAAGGGAAAGATAATATTATTCTTACTTCCGATATTGTTCACATTGCTGGATTGCCACCCGGCATTTATGAGTTTTTCGGTGAGAAGATAGAAATGACTTCCGAAGGAATGGTTGTAAATCCTAAAACAAAAACCTTTGCAGGTGCAGGGCTTCCGCTTCTTGTGGGTATTAGAAACGTGATGAAATTTACAAATTGCTCGCTTGCCGAAGCTGTAAATATGGTAACGGTTAATTATACAAAATTATTCCCATTGTCCGATAGAGGCAAATTGTTGGAAGGGAAGCGTGCCGATTTAGTCTTATTCAAAATTAAAGATGATAAAATTGAAATTCATAAAACTATTGTGAACGGAAAAGTTGTTTATTTAAAAGAAAATTAAAGAGAGAAAAAATGTCAAAAAAAATACGATTTGGAATTGTCGGATCAGGTGTTATTGCTTCGTTTCATGTTCAGGCATTACAAGTAATGAAGAATGTAGAAGTAATTCAAATATGCGATATAAAAGAAGAACGTGCAAAGGAATACGGAGAAAAATTTAACATTGCCTGGACTACTAATTACGATGAAATGCTTGCAAATAATAACATTGATATTATTGATATTGTAGTTCCTTCCGGTCTGCATGCAGATTTGGGTATAAAAGCAGCCCAAGCAGCAAAGCATGTTATAGTTGAAAAACCAATTGATGTAACACTAGAAAAAGCGGATGCACTAATTGATGCTTGCAACAAATCTGATGTAACATTAGCAGTTATTAGTCAAATGCGATATTTCGATTCTGTTCTTAAAATGTATGATATTATTAATTCAGGCAAATTAGGTAAAATATTACAAGGAGATGCTTACATAAAATGGTTTCGCTCAAACGAGTACTATGCTTCCGGAGGATGGCGAGGTACAAAAAAATTAGATGGCGGAGGAGCTTTTATGAATCAAGGAGTTCACTTTGTCGATTTACTCCTTTCTGTAATGGGTAATGTAAAAACAGTTACGGGAAGAGTAAAAACTGCTGCACGTGATATTGAAGTTGAAGATATTGGAATGGCTATGCTGGAATTTGATTCAGGTGCGTATGGAATTATTCAAGCATCAACAGCAATTTATCCTGGCTTTCCTGCACGCTTGGAAATAAACGGTACTAAAGGAACACTTATTTTTGAAGGTGATGATATTAAACTTGTTGATATTGAAGGTGAAGAAATCTATAGCAAAGACGATAGCAAAACCGACGGTGCTTCCGATCCTTTGGATATTGAATATGTTCCTTACATCCGTGAGTTTGAAGATGTAATAAATGCTATTGAAGAAAAACGGCAACCAATAGTAAGCGGACAAGAGGCACGAAAAGCGTTGGAAGTAATTTTAGCTATTTATAAATCATCCGAAATTGGTAAAAGTGTTAAGCTACCATTTGAGATATAATAAACCCAATTTGTAGTTAGTATGCAAAAGATATTTACGGTTAGAATGGATAGAATTTTTTATGCATGTCTGGTGGATAAATCTAAATAAATAAACTGAAGGCATTACAAAAGAGAATGGAACAAAATAGAATTGTTTTTTTTGGTGATTCAATAACTGAACAGTGGAAAGAAATTGTCCCTAATTATTTTTCTAAAAATAAATATATTAATCGAGGAATTGGCGGACAAACAACATCACAAATGTTACTTAGGTTTAGAAGTGATGTAATTAATATTAAACCAACCATTGTTCATATATTAGCAGGAACAAATGATATAGCTGAAAACACAGGTCCAATTACATTGGAAGGAATAATGGGTAATATTATTTCTATGGTGGAACTTGCGGAAGTAAACAAAATCAAAGTAATTCTCGCTTCGGTTTTACCGGCTTTTAATTATCCTTGGATAGAAAGTATTAAACCGGCTGAAACAATTATAGAATTAAATAAAATGATAAAAGATTATTCCGATAAAAAAAATATTTCATATATTGATTATCATTCTCAAATGGTAGATGAAAATAAAGGTATGCGTAAGCAATATACTACCGATGGAGTTCATGTAAGTATTAAAGGCTACAACGAAGTGATGATTCCGCTGGCGGAAAACACATTAAAAATTCTATTGGAGAGATTAAAAATAAATGGATGTTATTGAATTAGCTCAAAAATTAATACGGTTTAACACCATAAATCCTCCGGGTAACGAAAAAGAAATTGCCGAATTTTGTGGAAAGATTTTAAGTGATAATAATTTTAATGTTCGGTATTATAAGTATAAAGAAAACCGAGTTAATGTAATAGCGGAAATTGGAGTTACAAAAAATTCTTATCCCATTGTTCTAAGTGGTCATTTGGATGTTGTTCCGTTAGGGCAAAAAAAATGGAGTGTTGAACCGTTTGCCGGAAAAATTATAGACGGTAAATTGTATGGTAGAGGTTCCGCCGATATGAAAGGAGGCGTTGCTGCAATTATTTCGGCAGCAATTAAAAGTGCCAAAACATCACTGCCCAAAGATGGTATAAGAATTATCCTTTCTGCAAGCGAAGAAGATGGCTGCAAAGGTATTTCGCATCTTGCAAATTCCGATGCCGAGTTTGGAAATGCCGGAGGAATAATTGTTGCCGAACCGACAAATAATCTTCCTATCTGTGCTCACAAAGGAGCATTGTATATGTGGGTAAAAACTTTTGGTGTAACGGCACATTCCTCTATGCCCGAAAAAGGTATTAACGCTATTTATAAAGCAGCGCGTGCTATTACAAAAATTGAAGAATTTAATTTTAATGTGAAAAACGATAATGTACTTGGTTTGCCTACAATAAATGTTGGAGTTATTAAGGGTGGATTAAATCTAAACTCTGTTCCCGATAATGCAAGTTTTTCAATTGATATACGTTCAACAAGAAATATAAACCATCAAATAATAGTTAAAGAATTACAAACTTTACTGGGTAATGATTTTACAATAGAAGTCTTGGTTGATAAAAATCCGGTGTTTACAGATGAAGAAAATTCTTTTGTAAAAATGGTTGATAGAATTTGTAATATTAATCGAAATAATAATGAAGTTCCCAAAGCATTACCCTATTTTACAGATTCTTCCGTTTTGCAAGAAAAATATAAAGGTACTCCAACAATTATCTTTGGTCCGGGCGAACCTAAAATGGCTCATCAAACAGATGAGTATTGTAAGATTGAATCATTAAAAAAAGCTGAAAAAGATTTTTATAAAATAATTACGGAATAAAAATGTTTACTAAACGAAAAGAACAAAACTATCTAAAACCAAATCCTAAAACTATTGGACTTGATTATACTTTTGATGAATTTAACGGAATGCCCTATCGCCGATTAGGAAATTCAGGGTTACGTATCTCTAATGTAGGTTTGGGTACATGGAAATTTGGAATACCGGAAACCGGAGATGGTGCTAGAGTAAACAAAGAGACGGGATTACAAATACTTGATAAAGCATTGGTAGAGGGCGTTACATTTTGGGATACCGCAAACAGGTATAATAATTCAAGCGGTAACTCGGAACGTGTAATAGGAGAGTGGATAAAAGCTAATTCTGGAATGCGAAACTCTGTTGTAGTAGCTACAAAATTATTTGGTGCAACAGACGGAGCTACACCAAATCATTGCGGTTTATCAAGGACAAATATTTTAGAATCAACTTATGCTTCACTTGAACGCTTGCAAACAGATTATATCGATTTAATGTTTTTTCATGCTTATGAAGATGATACTCCGGTTGAAGAAAGCCTTATGGCTATTGAGGATTTGATTTCTCAAGATTTAATACGCTACTTTGGTGTTTCTAATTTTACTGTTGAAAATATTGAACTTTATAAAAAATATTCCGATTTATTTAAGCGTTCAAAAATTAAAGCAGTACAAAACAGATATGATATTTTACACAAAGAATCTGGAGATTACCAAGGTGTATTAGAATATTGTGTAGAAAATAAAATTTCATTTATTCCTTGGGGTCCGCTTCGTCAGGGATTATTAACGGAACGTTATCTCGATAAAACAAAAATAGGAAAGGGCGATAGACTTTTTGACGAGAACGTGTTAGATAGTGAACTAACACCGGAAATTGTGAACAAACTAAAACATCTTGCAGATATTGCTCATAAATATGATATGACTTTACAAACACAAACTATTGCATATATGTTAACACTTCAGGGAATGGGTTCAATAATAGTTGCAAGTTCAACACCTGAACAATTAAAAGAAAATGCAAAAGGTGGTAAAACAAAACTTAAAGAAGAGCAAATTAAAGAAATTGAAAAACTTCTGTAAAAAAGAGTTATAATTGCCGAGCAAATTTTTTTAATTACGTATTAAACTTTTAGCTTATGCAAAACAAAAACTCAATTATTGCTCTTATGTTATCGGTCTTTAGTTCTTCTACAGTTCCGTTATTTTTAAAATATTTTACTCCATATTTAGATGCTTGGACAGTTAACGGATACCGTTATACTGTGGTTTTTTTAGTAATGCTTCCCGTTGTAATATATTTTTATCATAACAATAAATATTCAAAGCATCTTTGGAAGGTTGCGTTAATACCTGCTTTTTTTAATTTTACACAACAAATAGCTTGGGCTTGGTCTCCATATTTTATTGACCCTGGGTTAATTGGATTCCTAATAAAAGGAACGGTTATTTGGTCTATTGCCGGTTCATTTATTATTTTCGTTGACGAACGCCATTTAATGAAAAGTAAAATGTTCTGGTTTGGGTTGTTTGTTGCAATTATGGGCTTTGTAGGACTCAGTTATTATGGAAATAATATTTCATTATCAGGTACCTTTTTCGGAGTTATCCTTGTCCTTATCAGCAGTTTATTTATGGCATCTTACGGCTTGGCAGTAAAAAAATATTTTAACGAAACAAATGCAATTGTCTCTTTTTCCATTATTGCGTTTTACACTGCAATTGGAACAATATCATTGATGTTTATATTAGGTGAACCATCAAAAATAAATGAAATTCCAATAAATATTTTATTACTAATAGCTGTTTCTGCATTTATAGGTATTAATGTTGCTCATGTTTTATTTTATGTAGCATTGCGCCATATTGGGGTTACAATTTCATATAGTGTAAGTCTCTTCTCAGCTTTTTTTACTGCAATATTATCATACTTGCTATACGGAGAAAAACTTTCACTCTTTCAATGGATTGCCGGAACATTAATAATTGTTGGAGGTATTATTACAATTTGGGCAAAAAACAGAAAACCGAGTATTTTATTAAAATAAATTAGATCATAAAAAATTAAATTTTAAAGTATTATCAGTAATAAAAAAGAGAAACCATGAAATTAAAATTATTTTTTGTAGTTGCAATTCTATCGTTGCTGGAAATAAGTACGGCATTTGCTCAAACGGATATTGTTAAAAAACTTGATTCCATAGCAGTAATTGAGCAAAAGGTTATGGTGCCGATGCGTGACGGAATAAGATTAGCAACGGATATTTATCGCCCCAAAACAGATGAGCCTGTTCCAATCATTTTTGTACGTACACCTTACAATATAAATGCTTGGCGAGGAGGTGAATTTAAAGAGGAAAGATATCTTGAAGCTTACGAAGCTGTAAAAAGAGGTTATGCCTACGTACTCCAAAACGAAAGGGGTAAATTTTTCTCGGAAGGTAAATGGGAAATACTCGGAACTCCGCTTACCGATGGATTAGATGCATTAACATGGTTATCGAAGCAAAAGTGGTCAAACGGAAATGTAGGGTTGTTTGGGTGTTCCTCTTCTGCCGAATGGCAAATGGCAATTGCCGCAAAAGGGCATCCTGCACTTAAAACAATTGTCCCCATGAGTTACGGTGCAGGTGTGGGTCGCGTTGGTAAATTTTATGAGCAAGGTAACTTATACCGAGGCGGAGCTATTCAATTATTTTATTCCAGATGGCTTTATTATAACGAAAATGATGTTGCCCGTCCTACATTTCCCTCTAATTTATCGCAGGAAGATTTAGTACGAATATCGCGCTCTTTCGATTTAGCTCCGCATCGTCCTGATGTTAATTGGGAACAGGCGTACAAATATTTACCTGTTGCCGATATTATAAAAAGTGTTGATGGACCGAAGGGAATTTATGATGAACTTGTTAGACGCAAGCCAAACGATTCCAAATGGTACAAAGATGGACTTTATCATGATGATATGTCGTTCAAAACTCCAAGTATGTGGTTTGTTACTTGGTACGATATTTCAACCGGACCAAATTTGGCTACATTTAATCATGTAAGAAAAACTGCACCTAAAGAAATTGCTGATAATCAATTTCTTGTTATTGCCCCAACACTTCATTGCAGATACGAACTTGCTACAGAGGAAACAATTGTTGGACAACGCAATATTGGTGATGCACGGTTAGATTATAAAGGTTTAATATACGGTTGGTTTGATTATTGGTTAAAGGGAAAGAAAAATAATATAACAAAAACAACTCCAAGAGTTCAATACTATACAATGGGAGCCAATAAGTGGAATGTATCGGAAACTTGGCCTCCGAAAGAGGTAACAATTGTAAATTATTATTTGCAAAGTAACGGTAATGCCAATAGTATTAACGGAGACGGAAAACTTTTAACCAAAACATCCGAAAAAGATTTACCTGATTCTTTTGTTTATGACCCTGAGCATCCAATACCTACCATAGGTGGAAATTTTTGTTGTATGGGTGAATCGGTTGAAGGAGGTGCTTTTGACCAAAGTACTAACGAAATTCGTAACGATATTCTTGTTTACTCTTCCGAAAAACTTAAAGACGGAGTTGAAATAACAGGCACAATTGAACCTGTTATTTATCTTTCTTCGGATGTTAAGGATACCGATATAACGGTTAAGCTCATTGATGTTTACCCTGACGGCACAGCCTATAACCTTGATGAAACAACTCAACGCGTGCGTTATCGTGAAGGGTACGATAAAGAAGTATTTATGGAGCAAGGTAATGTTTATAAAGTTCAGGTTAGCCCAATGTCCACAAGTAATTATTTTGCCCCAGGGCATCGTATTAGGATAGAAATATCAAGCAGTAATTTCCCAAGGTTTGACCGAAACTTAAACACAGGTGGAAACAACTTTGATGAAAACAAATGGATTGTAGCACACAACACTATTCATCATTCTATAAAATATCCTTCACATATAAAATTTCCCGTGATGATTAAAACAGAAAACGATTAGCAGATTGCAATGTTATGTAAATATACTACATATACTTTGAGGACTTTATGAAAAAATACATTTTCTTATTTCTTTCATTCTTAAATTTTTTGATTACTGGTACGCTTTATTCATTTAACGGAATAAATGTTTCCGTAATTAATCAACGACATAACTTTTATAGAAACGAAAATATTACTCTAACAGCAAAAATTGTTAACACATCAAGTTCTAAAATAGATAATATAAATATTACAATTTCAATTCACCCAACTAATCCCGATATAACAAAATTAGCCGATTATTCAGGTTATAAATATTCGCAAGAAACATTGACTCTCTTACCTGAACTGGTAAAAACCATATCCTTAAAAAAAGATGAATTTAAATTAGTTGATTATAAACTAAAATGTTCCTTATTAAAAGAAGGGGCATATTATTTGGAAGTTACTGCTGTTTCGCAAAAAAAGACTATTGAACACAAATATAATTTATACATAAGTCAACCTCCAAACAACCAAAGATTTCCTGTCTTTTTGTGGGGTAACAATGCACATCTGATGGATTGGGCAATAAATCATGGTTTTAACGAAGTTCAGATTGGAGATATTGAATGGCCACTCAATAAATCCGATTCTACTGTTTCCATATACAATAGAATTTTTGAAGATGCAATCAGAAAAAAAGTAAATGTTGGAATGTATTTCTGGACGTTCAATCCGAAACGTTATAAAGGACATCCCGAGGTTAACGCCACACACAGAAAGAGTATGGGCAAACAAAGTATTGATGGTATGTGGACGGAAGAAATATGCCTGAGAGAACCTTATGTAATGGAATACAGTAAAAACATAACTCAATCGGCAATGAATTTATTTAAAAAATATCCTTCCCTTAATGATGTGTTAATAAATTCCGAATATATCGCTATTCCTTGTTTTTCCGATAATTGTACAAACTTGATGAAAAAAGAAACATGTTTGGATTTATACAAGTACGATGTAAATCCGTTAAATCCACCTAAAACAGAAGCGGATGTTAAAGAACTTGGTTTACCTGCCAATTTTGTAAAAACACTTCCGGTAAATGGAATTATTGAGGATGATAATCCTTTCTACAAATATTATATGTGGTGGTGGAAAAAAGGTCTTGGTGATGTACCGCTTAACCGGAGCATTGCAAAAATAATAAAAGAAAACAAACCCGATGTAATGACGTGGAACGATCCGTTACGGTTAGCACCTGTTTACGGACGTAAAGAAAGTTTGGAAGGAATCAGCACTTGGATCTATACTCATCCCGATCCCAAATATATGGGGTATATAGAGTTAATGCTTACTGCGGCAAAGCCGGAAAACAAAAAAATAATTCCAAGTGTTACATTGTGGGAGTATGAAAATTGGTTGGCACCAACCGATAGCGGTACGGTTATAATTCCCGTTGATGTTTTCAAAGAAAATAATTGGTTAGCTCTTTCATATAGACCGGATGCACTTCTTAATTATATTCCCGGAACATTTTTACCCACAATTGATATAGACTCGTTTCACAGGGATAATAAAACTTTTGAAGCCATGACTTGGATGTCGGAAAATATTTATAAACCTTATGGTCCGTTTATTCTAAAAATGAAACGTACTCAACACAAAGCTGCAATGTTAGTTTCAGCCGCTTCTTTTTTATATTCGGAAGTTAACCGCGGTGAATTTCCGAATAAATCAATTTTTCCGTTCTATTCATTGTTGATGATGGCTCATATACCAACCGAAATAATTTACGATGAAACCATTACAAAATACGGTTTGGAGCAATATGATATTTTGTTTTTACATCAAACCGAAACATTAACACGTTCGGTTTATGAAAAAATTAAAGCATTTGAAAAAAGGGGAGGAATTGTTGTAGCGGATAATTATTTACGTGCGGATTTACATGTAGATTATAAAATTGATTTTAATTTAAACCATCGTAAAAAGCAATTAGCCGATTTGATATTGCAAGGCAAAGGTGTTACTGCCGATGAAGATAAAATACTGATGACGAAGTATAGTAACGCACTCAGAGATAATTTGGATTCAAAAGTTAACAAGTATATCGATTCAAAATCTTCGGAAGTTATTTTTAATATTTTGAAAAACGGACCTGTCAAATATATTTTTATGGTTAATGATAAGCGTACTTACGACGACCGGTTTGGAAAGTGGAAAACTATGCACACAAAAGGAGTACCGCAAACTGTTGAAGCGGAAATAAATTACACAAGTAATATTCCGCCAACCCTTTATGATGTTAGGAACCATAACATAATTCCAACAAAAAATATAAATGGGAAACTAAAATTTTCTCAAAAGCTTAAAGCTGCCGATGCGGCTATTATTGCAGTTTATCCAGATCCGATATCAAACATAAGAATTGAATTATCAGAATCAACAAAAAGAGGCAAAACAACATCTATTAATATTTCTGTTTTTGATAGTAAAGGTAAAAGCTATGGCACTCAGCCTTTGTACATTCGTGTTACAGCTGTGGGTGATATGGCAACGCCTTATACCGATTACTATGCTACCAATAACGGAAACCTCAAATTAGATATTCTTCCCGCCTTAAATCAACCTAAAGGAACTTGGAGAGTTGAAGTAACGGATTTAACTTCAGGAATTTCAACTTATAAAAATTTCAAAGTGCATTAATCGTTTTATTAAACTTTTTTTTACACAAATAAATCACTCTTGTAGAAATATTTCTTTCTATTGATGTTGTTGTTTTTTACAGCAATTTGTATATTGCAAATAAAAAAAAATAAAAACAAACAAAAACAAACCCTTGTGAAGGCAAAACGATGTTGAATGCAGAGCGAAGAGAAGCTATTAAGCAAAGAATTGCTATTGAAGAAAAAGTACTTATAAGCGATTTATGCAATGAGTTTAATACCTCTCCTGTAACAATACGCAAAGATTTTGATGCTTTAGAGTCTGAAAAAATTCTTGTACGGGTTCATGGTGGAGCAATGCTAAACAAAACCCACGAAGCCGAGTTATCAATAAGTGAAAAAGAAAAACTCAACTTAAAGGCGAAAGAAAGAATTGCAAAATTTGCAGAAAGTTTAATTAAGGATGGAGAGGTTATTATTCTCGATTCTGGTTTTACGGCTATTCATATTGCCAGAAGGTTGAAGTTCAGAAAAGGATTGAAAATTATTACCAATGGGTTAAATGTTGCCAACGAAATTGTGGGAAGTGATAATGAACTTATTTTAACCGGAGGAGTTTTTAATCTTTATACCTTTGGTTTGTCGGGCGGATTTGCCGAAAACGTTATTAACCATACGGTTGCAGATAAACTATTCCTAGGTGTTGACGGAGTTGATTTTGATAAAGGACTTACAGCAATAAATTATGAAGAGGCCAAATTAAATCAAGTAATGATAAAATCGGCATCGGAAACAATTTTGATAGCAGATTCATCCAAGTTTGGTAAAAAAACAATTGGCTATATTGGAAAATTAAAAGATGTGAGCATGGTAATTACCGATAAAAATATAAATTCAAAACATCTTGAAAAACTAAAAAAATTAAAAATTAATTATAAAATAATATAAACAATAGACGGATTATTTATGAAAATTAAAAACCCTTTGGATGTTACTGTTGTTGGTGGAGGTATGATAACCGAACTGCAGATAATGCCTTCAGTTTACTATTTACAAAGAATAGGAGCAATTAAACAAATTAATGTTTGTGCATTAAATACAGCTCCGTTAAAAGTAATTTCAGAAAGTGCAAGATTAAAAGAAGCCTTTCCTGGACAATCTTTTAATGCATATCCTGATTATAAAACCGAATCTCAGGAGGCAATGTTCCCTGATTTGTATAAGCAAGTGATTGATAAAATGGAAGACCGTAATATTGTATTTGTTGCACTTCCAGATCAACTTCATTATGGTGCTATAATGTATGCTCTTAACCATAATCAGCATGTTGTAACGGTAAAACCTTTAACATTAAGTTATAAAGAAGCTTTGGAAATTGAAAAACTAGCTTTCTCCAAAGGATTATTTGTCGGAACGGAATATCATAAACGTTTTGACGATAGAGTTGGTATGGCAAGACTAAAATACAGAGACGGAGATTTCGGAGAATTCAGATTAGGTTATGCAACACTTATTGAACCCTGGTATTATCGCGATTCTAATTTCCAAAATTGGTGTACGGTTGAGAATTCCGATATGTTTACATACATCGGATGCCATTATGTTGACCAAGTAAATATGATTACCGGTTTGCTTCCCACCGAAGTTTCGGTTTATGGAGTTAGAGATAAATATCCGAATGGGAAAGAAGGATTTTTGTGGACAAACGCAAATGTAATTTGGGAAAATGGTGCCAGCCTTGCTCTGTTAAACGGAATGGGATATCCGAATGTTGCCGCCGGTGGAAATTCACAAGGTATTTGGTTGTTTACTCAAGGCGAGAAAGATGGTGGTTTAATGTTCCACGATGACCAATATCGAGGCGTTAAACATTCATATATTACAAAAGGAAATCATCAGGGAGATTCGTACTACAACGAACCAAGTCCCGATTATCTGAAACTATTGGAACGAGGAGGCGAGGGGTTAACTCCTGTAGGATACGGATATAGAAGCATTGAAGGTCTCATTAACTCTATACATCGTGTTGAAGAAGTAGGCGATAGTTTGGAAGAAAGAAAAAGCATTATCAAAAAAATAGATGATGAAGGAATTGTTGCAACGCCAGCAAATAGTTCGTTTAACGAACTTGTTATTGAAGCGGGAAGAATGTCAATACTTAATGACGGACGTCCTGTAGTTATAGAATATGGAGATAACCCTACGGTAAAATTCAAAGAGTTTAAATAAAAAAAGGAAATAAAAAATGTCATTATATAGTCGCACACCGGTAGATGTACCAAAAGTAGATACAAAGTATAGAAAAATTCAAACAGCATTGCCCGTTCCTGAATCATTAGAAATTATTGAAAAATTAGAAAAGTATGAGCCCGAGTCAATGTCTGGTCAACCACCAATAATTTGGGATAAAGCGGAAGGCTTTCATGTTTACGACAAGTGGGGAAACAAATGGTTGGATTGGTCTAGCGGAGTTCTGATTACCAACATTGGTCATTCGCATCCAAAAATAATAGAAGCATTGCAAAAAGAGATAGATTCAAAGCTACTGACAAGCTATGTTTTTTATCATGAAAAACGAGCCGAGCTTGTTGACTTATTACAGCAAGATGCTCCGCAAGGATTGGATAAAGTATTTTTACTTTCAACCGGTTCGGAAGCAACCGAAAACTGTATTAAGTTGGCACGAACCTATGGAATAAGCAAAGGCGGAAAAGAGAAAAATATAATTGTAAGTTTTAACAATGCATTTCACGGAAGAACCTTAGGTGCACAGCTTGCCGGCGGTATTCCAGCACTTAAAGAATGGATTGTAAATCTCGATCCCGGATTTGTAAATGTTCCTTTTCCTGATGGATATTTTCAAGAGGATACAAGTTTTGATGTTTTCTTAAACTCGCTAAAAGAACAAGGGATAGAGCCTAAAAATGTAGCCGGAGTAATAAGCGAAAGTTATCAAGGTGCCGGACCGTTTTTTATGCCGAAAGAATACGCAAAAAAATTAGAAGCCTTTTGTCGTCAAAATGATACCTTGTTAATAATGGATGAAGTTCAAGCAGGCTTCGGTCGTTCGGGTAAATGGTTTACTTTTGAACATTACGATATCAAGCCCGATTTGATTGCTTGCGGTAAAGGTATATCTTCATCCTTACCAATTTCGGCAGTTATTGGCAGAAGTGATGTAATGAATATGTATCCTCCTGGAAGTATGACATCTACACACTCGGCAAGTCCGTTACCTGTTGTAGCTGCAATAGAAAATCTAAAAGTATTAAAAGATGAAAAGATGACCGAAAATTCTTTTGAACTTGGAAAATTTTTGAAAGAAAGATTACTAGAGATACAGAAAAAACATCCTGACAAAATTGCTTATTTAACAAGCAAAGGATTGGTTGCCGGAATGCAAATTGTTAATGCCGATACAAAAGAAGGGGATAAAGAAAAAGCTTACGAAATTAATGAAAAATGTTTCCAAAAAGGACTTTTAATGTTTGCTCCTGTTGGCATTGGCGGAAGATGTATTAAAATTGCACCTCCTTTAATGATAACAAAAGAAGCACTGGAAGATGGATTAAATGTTCTCGAAGAAGTTTGTGATGAGGTGTTGTAAAATATGAAAAATAAAATATTGGTATTAGCTACAAGTTTTTTGGATGACTTAATAAGTCATCCAAAGGACGAAGGCAAAGCCAAACAAATGCTCTCCGATTTAGGAAAAAAATTTAGTAACGAAATTGAAATTGAATACCGTTGTGATAGAAATCCCGAAGAGCCGTTAACACCGTTAGAATTGGAAAATGTTGTTGCCGTTATTGCCGATTTGGAAATTTATGATAGAGAACTTCTTTCAAAAATTGGCAAAAATGCAGGTGGAACTTTAGAGCTTATTGCTTGATACGGCATCGGATATGTATCGGTTGATTTGGGCGGCAACCGAATTTGGCGTAATGGTAACTAACGCACCCGGCTGTAATGCACTGCCTACCGCAGAATGGACACAAGCAACAATAATGGATATTGCCGGGCGCAGAATTAATCATTATTATACCGCAAGTAACGGAAAACCTAAAGAAGGTCCTTCACGTTTGGATGTTTCCAATAAAACACTTGGTATTATTGGAACCGGAACAATAGGAAAAAATGTAGCAAAATTAATGAGCGGTTACAATGTAAAAATTCTTGCATACGATTTATATCCTGATAACAACTGGGCTGAAGCAAACAACGCCACTTATGTTACACTTGATGAACTTTATACACAAAGCGACATAATTACAATTCATGCCGCAGCAAGTGAGCAACTTATTGGAGAACGTGAACTCTCCTTGATGAAAGAAACAACAGTTCTTGTAAATTGTGCACGCGGTATTCTCACCGATAGCAGAGCAATTTACAATGCTGTTAAAGCTGGTAAAATATGGGGCTTCGGACTTGATGAAATATGGTTGGAAGAAGATTTACCTTTGGATGAAAATATTAACATAATCGTAAGTTCGCATGTAGGCTCGGATACCGATTCCGGAAAAATAGGAATGCAAATAATGTCAACCGAAGCGGTTGTTGATTTTGTAAACGGAAAAATTCCGGCTTTTGTTGTAAACAAAGATGTGTTAAAATAATCATGGGAAATATGAATCTAAAAATGGAGAAATAAAATTGGAAAAAGTGGTAAAATATACAGAGATAAAATCAGCGGAAAGCTGTAAGTACGATGGAATGTCTTTGGGGGAAGTTATGCTGCGCATTGATCCTTATGATGTTCCGACAGCGCGTGCAAGACAGTTGCGTGTATCACAAGGCGGAGGCGAAACAAATGTATCTTGCGGATTATCTTATACATTCGGTTTGCGAAGTACAGTATTAACAGCCTTGGTTGATGATAATATTGGTTTGAACATTCGCAACCAAATGCGAGAAGTAGGTGTGGATACTTCAAATATTATTTGGTTTAACACAAATAATGACGGTACGGCACACAGCACTGACCAAAAGGGCGGCTTAACAAACGGAATAAATTTTACCTACAATGGCAAAGGAATAATCCCATCGGATACTGTTTATTATCGTGCCCATTCCGCAATTCGTGAAATTAAAAAAAATGATTTTAATTGGGATAAACTTTTTTTTAAGGATGGCGTAAGGGCTTTTAATACAGGGGGCATCTTCACATTACTTTCCAATAGCACAGTAGAAGTTGCAATGGAAGCAGTTCAAAAAGCAAATGCTAACGGAGTGTTTGTTGCTGCCGATTTGAATTACAGAGCAAAGGTTCAGCCCAACAAAGAAATTGCACGTTCAATAAATAAAAAAATTGCTCCTTATCTTGGCTTTCTTGTAGGAAACGATTCCGATTTAAGCGATGCTTTAGGATACGAAACCGAAACAAAAAAAGGTGCTACTTTTGAAGAATGGCTTGAAGCATATAAAGTTACGGTAAAAAAACTATCCCAAGATTTTCCAAATCTTTCTTTGATTGGAACTCAATGGCGTGGTGCTGTTAATGCCGATTTAATTCATTGGGGTGCTGTACTTTACGATGCAATAAACGATAAATTTTGTGTTGCTCCATTGCGTGAAAATATTCCTATTGCCGATAGAACCGGTGGTGGCGATTCGTTTACATCAGGTGTTTTAGCTGCATTGATGTATGGAAAAGATTTACAAACTGCTGTTGAGTGGGGTGCGGCACACGGTATTTTGGTACAAGAAACTCCAGGCGATTTTACAATGGTTACAGTTAAAGATATTGAACGAGAAGCAAAACGTGCCAAATCGGGTGGCGGTGTAAAAGCTATTCGCTAAAATATTTTTATGGTAATTTTTGGAAAATTATAAAAACTAAAATAGAATATACATTTAATTGGGAAATTAAAAATGAGTTATGCTTACAGTAGAAAAAAAGTAAAAAATGCAATGCTTAAAAGTGGCGTTGTAGTTGTAATAAATAAAAAACATGTTCAAAAGCCAGAAGACCTTATTACTACTATGGTTGAGGTTTATAAAGCAGGGTATGTTGCCGAAACAACTTTTCGCATTGAACCTGCAATATTAAAAGAAGGAATGGCAGAGTTGGTTAAATTGCGTGAAGAGTCTCCTGAAGATAATCCATTCATTCTGGGATGTGGAAGTATTATCAATCCCTCCGAGTTAGAACAAGCTATTGAAATGGGTTTTGAAATGATTGTTGCCCCCGGCAATGTTATGGGCGGACACGCAGAAGGGAAAAAGTTTATAAAAATAACTCAAGAAAAAGAAATTTTTTCTGCTCCGGCAATTATGACACCTACGGAATTTAATTACTATATGGAACGCCCCGACGGATTGGAGCCTGATGCAATAAAAATATTTCCTGCAGGTGTACTTGGTGCTTCTGGTATTGCTGGCTTGTTAGCTCCGTTTGTTCGCGAAAGGCATAACGGAAAAATTATTATGCCAACCGGCGGAGTTAATTTTGAAACAGGACCAGGATATAAAAAAGCTATTGCAGGAGCTGGGTACACACCAATACTTGGAATGTCATCTCCATTAGCGTTGGTAGAGAAATATAATAAACCAGGTGATATTGAAACTATACAAAAATCACTAAAACAATTTGCCGAAAAATTTGTATAGAGAAAATGATGAATTATTTAGAGAGTATGTTTGGACTTAAAAATAAAAATGCTGTAGTAATAGGTGGTAGTGGAACCCTTGCCGGTGCAATGGCAGTAGGGCTTGCAAGTGCAGGTGCTAATGTTGCCATACTTGGCAGAAATTTTGAAAAAGCTGAAGAAAAAGCTGAACAGATTAAATTAAAAACCGGCGTTAAAACAGTAGCCGTTAAAGTGGATGCTACCAAAAAAACTACCTTAGAGGATGCGAAAAAAATTGTTTCGAAAAAACTTGGTAAAGTTGACATATTAATAAATGCACCTGGAATGACAAGCAAAACACCATTTCTTGAAATTACCGAAGAAGAGTGGGACGAAATAGTTAATGTTAATCTAAAAAGTGCCTTGTTTGGTTGCCAAGTTTTTGGTGAGGAGATGCTTGAGGCTAAGGAGGGAAGTATAATTAATATTTCTTCTGTAGCATCAGGTCCGCCACTTTCAAAAGTATTTGCTTATAGTACTACTAAAGCTGCAATAAATAACTTAACAAGAACACTTGCAATTGAGTGGGCAACTTCCAATGTGCGTGTTAATGCTATAGTGCCTGGATTTTTTCCTGCCGAGCAAAATAAAAAAATGCTTACTAAAGAACGCGTTGCAAGTATTATGGCACATACTCCAATGGCACGCTTTGGCAAACCTGAAGAACTAATTGCGGCAACAATTTGGTTGGCTTCATCTAAAGCATCATCATTTGTAACAGGCTCAATAGTTACTGTTGACGGTGGTTTCACATCTATGACAATTTAACAACAAAAAGTACTAAACAAAAAACTCGGAGTTATAATGGAACAACTAAATATAGGAATAGTCGGTTCTCAGTTTGCTGCAGGTTTACATGCAGAATCCTATAAAAGATTTCCACAAGTTAAAATGCAAGCTGTTGCAGCTTTGGATAATCTCAGAGAATTTTCAAGTAAATATAATATCCCAAATACTTATAAAGATTATAATGAGATGTTTGAAAAAGAAAACATCAATTTATTAAGTGTATGCGTTCCCAATTTTCTACATAAAAAAATTGTAATTGCCGCAGCAGAAGCAGGAATTAAAAATATTATTTGCGAAAAACCAATTGCAACAAATATATCCGATGCCCAAGCGATGATTGATGTTTGTAAAAAAAATAATGTTCGCTTAATGTATGCGGAAGATTGGCTCTTTGCTCCGGCTATTGTAAGGGCAAAAGAAATTTTGGATGAAGGTGGTATTGGTAAGCTCCTTTATATTAAAGCTAAAGAATCTCATCAAGGTTCGCATTCAATATATGCACAGAAAAAAGAATATTGCGGTGGCGGTACTATGATTCATCTTGGAATTCATCCTGTAGCATTTGTTTCATTCCTTGCAGGATGTGATGTTCAGGAAGTTATGGGTATGGCTACTAACGGTGGTGAAACAAATCTTAAACATCACGACTACACAGGCGAAGATTGGGCGGCAGCTCTTATTACGATGGAAAATGGAGTTAAAGCTTTCGTTGAAGCCAACTATATAACTCATGGTGGAATGGATGACAAAATTGAAATATACGGAACAGATGGTAATATCCACATAGATTTAACTAAAGGTTCTCCCATTGATGTTTACAGCAGACACGGATATGGATACGCAATTGAAAAAACAGATTTTACTCATGGATGGACTAAGCCTGCGGTAGATGAATTTATGTCGTTAGGTTATGTAAAAGAACTTGAGCATTTTATTGATTGTGCTATTAATAACAAAGAACCGAACCTTGGCACAAAAGGTGAAGATGGACTTAAAGCACTTGAGGTTGTTTTGGCAATTTATAAATCAGCCGAAAGTGGAAAACTGGTAAAACTAAAATAGTATAGTATAATATACCTGGAAAGGAAATAATATAGATGAACGAAATACAAGAAAAAACATATTTACCTGTAAATATAGCAGGTATCAATTTTCACAATCCCTTTGTAGTTGGCTCTGGTCCAACTGTAAAAACTGTTGATATGATTCGTAAAATTGACGAAGCCGGTTGGGGAGCTGCTTTTATAAAATTAACAATAGATCCTGAGCCATACATAAGTAGAGACCCACGCTACAGTTGGTGGAAAAAAGAAAAACTTCACACATTTACTCTTGAAAAAAGGATAAAACTTGACGAGGCTTTACGCTTATGTGAAGGGGGCAAAAAATATGCAAAGGTAACAAAAATATTTAGCAACATTACTTACGAAGGCCCTGCCGGAATTGATGGCTGGGTTAAAATGGCAAAAGCATTTGAAGATGCCGGAGCAGACGGAAACGAGTTGAATATGTGTTGCCCTAATATGTCTTTTAACGTTGAAATTACTGGAGAAAAAACAGACCATAAAACAGGTGCGTCTTTGGGGCAATGCCCATCTGATGTTGCTGCAATTGTTAAAGCTATTAAGGCAGAAACTAAAATTCCGTTAGTTGTAAAACTTACTCCTGAATCAGGAGGCATAGCACAAGTAGCAAAATCAACTTACGAAGCTGGTGCCGATATTGTTGCATCGGTAGGTAACAGATTAGGTGTACCTCCAATAAAGATTGAAAATCCATTTGAAAGCACTCAGCGTTTAAATATAGATAATGGATTAACCACACTTTCGGGGCCTTGGTTAAAACCATTGGCATTGCGGGATGTTTACGAAATAAGAACACTTAACTCAGGTAACTATCCAATAATTGGATATGGAGGAATGTCTAATTGGAAAGATTATCTCGAGATGATAATGATGGGTGCCAATATGATTGGTATTTGCACTGATACAATGATTAGAGGATATAATTTTTTATACAAAGAAATTGATAAGTTGAAAAATTATTTGGAAAGACATAATTATTCGTCAATAAACGAAATACGAGGTTTGTTACTTCCAACAGTAAAGCCAGCAACAACATTAAAAACAAAAGAAGCTGTTGCTGTTGTTAATACCGATAATTGTACAGGATGTGAGTTGTGTACTCCTATTGGTCATTGCTATGCTATTGCCATGGTTGAGGGCAAAGGTATGGAAGGGAAAAACAGAAAAGGAATTGTTGCGAATGTTGACCCTTATAATTGTACAGGATGCTCAACATGCTTTGATGTGTGTCCTACAAATGCGTTCGAGTGGAACGATGTTCCGAAAGATAGAAGTATTACCCCTGTTTAAATATTAATGCTGTCAACTTAAGGGAAAGATACCATACACTCGATATTTCGATGTACTCACTTCTCCTCAGTATAACACAATGTACCGTAGGTTCAGTATGACTTATTTTGTTGGGTTATACAAAGTCTTTCAAATAGTAGTTTAGTAAATTGCCACACCCTGGTATTTCCACAAGAGTGTGGCAATAGAAATTTTAAAAAATTATTTTAATATTTCTAATAATTCAACTTCAAAAATTAAAGTTTGGTTTGGTCCAATAGTTTGAGGTGCTCTATCTCCGTAGGCTAAAGCCGCTGGAATGTAAAATTCGTATTTTGAGCCAACAGGCATAAGCTGCAAGCCTTCAGTCCAACCAGGAATTACGCCATTAAGTGGAAACTCTGCTGGTGTTCCTCTTTTGTAGGATGAATCAAATTCTGTTCCGTCAAGTAAAGTACCTTTATAATGCACTTTAACTTTATCTGTTTTAAGTGGTTTAGCTCCAGTTCCAAGAGTAATAACTTTATACTGTAATCCAGAATCAGTTACTTTAACTCCTTCTTTCAATTTATTTTCAGCTAAAAATTCCTCACCTTTTTTCAAGTTTTCTGCAACAGCAGCAGTCTCTTCGGCTTGTTTTTTTGCCATCATTACTTGTTGAAATTTGGTAAGAACTTTAAGAGCAACGTCTTCGGTTATTTTTACATCACCTTTTGCAGCAGCATCCATAAAGCCATTTATAAAAGCATCATTATTAATATCCATTTTTTGAGTATCAAAGTTGTGTGCTATATCGGCACCAATAGCGTAGCTAACACTATCCTCAAACGTTTTAAGGTCAACATCTTTTACATTTTGTCCGCATGCTACGGTAAAGAAAATCATCATTAGAACTACTAGGTATTTCATTCTTTCTCCTAAAATAAATTAAAATTGAAGCGTAAATATAGATAAAGAATGTAAGATTAGAAAGGCAGATATTGAAAAAGCCAACCCTCCATGGTTAGCTTTTGGTGAATGTAGTTCTTGAACCAACTGGAAAATTATCTAATTAAATTAGTGATTTCTTGAAGCAAAGCATCAGCTGTGGTAACAACCCTAGCATTTGCTTGGAAACCTCTTTGTGAAACAATCATTTTTGTAAACTCTTCGGTTAAGTCAACATTTGATTGCTCTAAAGCACCAGATTGAATAGTAGTTGAAGATTCCGTTCCAGGTGTTGAAATTCTTGGATCGCCTGCATTTGCTGAAACTTGATACATGTTGTCTCCTATACTTGTTAAACCGTTTAAATTAGTAAATGTAGCAACCATAACTTGTGCTAATGTTTGCGAACTACCATTTGTAAAAATACCCACAATGTTTCCGTATTGATCAACATTTAGATTCGCCAAGGACGCGGCAGATGAACCATCTTGCGATAAAGCTTGCACTTGTGAGCCAAGAGATGTTTGTGTAATTCCGTTAGTACCAGAGCCAAAATTTAATTTAACTTTCATAGCATCAGCACCACTTTCGGGGGTAAATTGAATTTCTGGTAATGATGAAACTAAAGTATTACCTTGTTTTATTTGATCAATTGTTCCATCAGGTTTAAAAAGAATTGTTCCAGAGGATTCATTTGGGCTAGCATTTACAATTGTTCCTGTTGAAGGATCTTCAATTTTCCAAGACCAAGCATTACTATCAATATGTGTGTATTGAATTGACAATGAATGGGCACTTCCAAGAGAATCGTAAATTGTTACTGTTCCATTCACTATTTCGGCTTCTTCGTTTTTATCAATTTTGGTGCTTACAGATGTTGGTGCTGAATTTCGGGACAATCCATTAAAGTTTAATTCAAAATTAATATTGTTTCCATCACCTGTTAAAATTAGTGCAGCAGTAGTGTTTTTGTTAGATGTGGAATCAAAAGTTAGTGCTTGCGTACCTGATACAGGTGTGGATAAGGCATTTCCATTCTTATCAAGAATTTCATAATTAAGTGTATAATCTGCATTTGTTTCAGGAGGTCCTGCTGAATAAGCAGTAGAATCGTAACTAGTTTTTAGTTGGTATTCAGTTCCATCTAGCCCATAGATGGTATAGGTTTGCTCATCTTCGGTTGCATGTGCTACTGAGTCATCATTTTTGTAATTACCGCTCATCTCTACAATATCAGTTCTCTTAGTTGCAGAACCACTTTCTAAGTTACCACCCCATACAATGTTTTGAGTTGCAACTGCAGGTAGTTTTAAGTTTTTATCAATTTTAATATCTTGTGTTGCATTTCCAGCAGGTATTTCGCCCAAACCGTTTGCTACTTTACCCTGAACAATTGCACCATTTTGCGGATTAACAAGTTGTCCTTCAGCATCAAAAATAAATGCACCAGCACGTGAATAAATTTGTGAGCCATTGCTTTTAAGTACAAAAAGCCCTGGTCCTTGAAGTGCTAAATCGGTTGTAATACCAGTTCTTTCAAAAGTACCTTGGTTCCAGTTTCTATCGATGGAATTGATTTTCATTCCAAGACCAACTTGCATACTGTTAGTTCCGCCAGTGCCTTTTTTAGCGTTTGTTCCCGATTTAATAAGTTGATTAAAAGTATCACTAAATGTAACGCGCGAACCTTTATAGCCAATAGTATTAACATTAGCTATGTTGTTACCAATTACATCCATCATTGCTTGATGATTTCTAAGACCGGATACACCGGAGAATAGTGAATTAAGTAGTGCCATTATAACCTCCTAAGGTTAGTTTTAAGTTGTTCGATTCAGCATCAGTCGGTCAGCCAAATCAAGAGCGTCCTTAAAAGGTCCCGCTCATATTAGTTTATTTAATTAAGTTTCTATTGTGCGAATACTACGCTATCAATATTTGTAAATACATTTTCGTTGCTATTTGCTAAACTCATTGCAGTTATTACAGTTCTGTTTGGAATGTTTACAATAAATGCAGTATCATCCATCATTACTAACGAATCTGTTGAACCTTTCGCTTCTGCTTTTTGAACAGCCGTGTTAATTCTATCCATTTCATTTTCAGATAGACTTATATCACGCGATTCTAAGCGTTGAGTTGCATGCTTTGAAAGTTTAACTTTCGAAATCTCTTTTGAAAATATTTCATCAAAGTGAGATTTTACTCCTCCCTGATGTCCTTCTTGCTGAAACCCACTCTCTTTAACTATGGGTACAAAGGGAACATTTATTCCATTTATCATTGCCATTTTATCCGTCTCCTTCCGAACTGTGGTTTAAAATTTCAATTATATCCGCTAAGCTATATTCAACTCCGTCAACAATTAGAGTTGTTCCATTCTCCCCAAACTTAACTCCATCAATAGTTCCAACACCGTATGAACTTACATTCATCTTTTCACCTTTTGTATTAGTTGCTTCAATTTTAAAACTATATTTACCTTTTGGTGTTTTGTTACCATTATCATCGAAAAAATCCCACGAAAGTTTATGGTCTCCACTAGGAGTATTTTCTTTTTCTATCGTTTTTATCAATGCACCATGTTCGTTATATATTTTAACGGTAACTTTTGAAGCATCAACAGGAAGTGTATATCCAAACTCAACATTATCTTGCCCAACATTGTGTAGTGTTGGCGAGGCAAGTTTAACATCGTTACCTATTAATGTTGCAGTTAATGTGTTATTAATTGATTGCGACAAGAAGTAATCGGCTTCAATACTTCTGTTCATCGATTCGTTCAGGTTTGTTAATTGCTCAAGCGAAGTAAATTGTGCAAGCTGTGCCGCATACTCAGTTCCATCCATTGGATCAAGTGGATCTTGGTTTTTTAATTGTGCAATCATTAATTCTAAAAATGCATCTTTATCCATATCCTGTCCACCTTGTGCTGCTGGGGTGAATGTTTTGAACTGATTATCTATTGTATTTACTTGCATAATTTCCTCCTACGCTATAAAGTCGTATTTATTATAGCCTAAATTTTTGTGTGAAAATTTTTCATCAAATCCCTCAATGTTCATCTTTGCTACACGGTTGTTTTTTCTTTTTTGCTTAAAGTATCTTTGATTTCTTTCTTCAGAATTAGAGAGCGAAACATTAAGTGCATTAAATTGAACTCCATTGTGGTTTAGGCTTGTCTTCAATCCTTCCAAACTATTTTGGATTATTTGTTGAGTCACTTCGTTTTCAACTTTTATTGATGCAGTAACAACCTTATTTACTACTTCAAGTTTTATTGCAATCTTTCCAAGATTTTCTGGATTAAGATTGAACTCAACTAATTTTTTTTCACCTTTCTGAATTAGATTAGAAACTTCCTTTTTTATATCTTTTATATCTACATTTTTACGAATAACTTTTTCGGTTGTATCAAATAAGTTGTTCCTAAGTTGATGTTCAACAACAGAAGTTTTTGGTGTTGAAATTTCACTTACTTTTATTTCATGGTTGTTACCACTTGTTTCAGAAGTCGATTTTTTAGATGGTAACCCTTCCTTTTTATTTGGAACTTCTACATAATTTTGATTTTCTTTCACAACAGATTTATCGGATGAATTTTCGAATGCAATTTTTGAAGCTGCAATATTTTTATCACTCAAGCTTTGCTCGTTATTAGAGCTACTATTATTTTCAGAACTTGATTCACCCTTTGCATCATTGCTTGGAATAATATTAGCGTTCTGAAATACTTTTTGAATAACACCCTTCTTATATCTGTGGTTGCCAGCACTAAATTCAAATTTTCCTACTTCGGTGCTAACAGGAACTAGTTTCAAATTTGCAAGTTCAGCAGTTTCTTTGTTTGTATAAATAGATTTTTTTAAAACGTTATATTCTTTTTTTTCAATTTTAAGATCTCTATCTAAGGGAAGACTCTCTACGGTTCGCTCATTTTTTAAAGTAAAAAGATATTCGGTTTTTTGATTTTCCACCTTAACGTTTGCAGAATTGGAATTAGTTAAAACGCTTTTAATCCCAGATTTGATTTTTTTAATAACTTTGGATTTTGTTGTAATGTTTTTGTTTTTAACTGTTCCAATTTCACTTTTAGTTGTTGCAACTTTTATTAAATCATTATTAGTAGAACTTTCAAATTTTTCTAACTTACTCATAAGTGATTTAAATTCTGGGTGCTTCGGATTTTTAACAACTTCAGATGTTACAATTTTTTTTAATTCATTTAAATCAATTTTCTCAATTTCAAAATCACTTATTACCTTACTCTCTGTTGGAGTTAAGTTTAATATTTTTGAAATTAATTTTGTATTTAAGCTTTCCTCTTTTGCAATTGTTTTAATTGGAAGTTTTTCAACAACCGTATTTGTTTCTGAATTTGTTTGCGTTAAGTATTTTTCAAACTTGCTAAGAATAGATTTTAATTTTGGGTCGTTTCCTATCTTAGCGAGGCTTTCTTCAATTTTCCCTTTTAACTCATT
Organism: uncultured Ignavibacteriales bacterium; assembly: GCA_947311785.1. Classification (GTDB taxonomy): domain Bacteria; phylum Bacteroidota; class Ignavibacteria; order Ignavibacteriales; family Melioribacteraceae; genus 1-14-2-50-31-20. Next base: position 27,816 of record CAMZLW010000019.1, read on the forward strand.
GGTGTTTATAACTCCAATGTTTAATTTCTTAATCGCCATTTGCTCTTTCTGATTAAGATTAAGTTTTGCAACCACACTATTTAATGGGATAAAAGAGTTACTAGCTTCAATTTCAGTTGATTTTTGTTTATCACTATCAACTGCTTTATTAATAACTTTTACAAATTGAGCAACAATTACATTTTTAAGTTCTTCACTTTCCGAAGCACTTAAGTCAAATTCTTTTTCAATTGTGCTAATTAAACTTCCAAGAATATTCTTTTGCGGTTGAAATGTTTCGTTATTCAAAGAGACTAGATTAGAAAAACTTGCTTCAATTTTTGAAATTATTGCTTCAACTTTTTCTTTGCTCATCATAGGGTTATCTGAATTGAATGAACTCCTTAGAGTTGTTGAAATATCGGCAACAATTTGTTTGAAATCAATTTCTGAGAACTGAATTTCTTTGTTTTGTGAGTTACTTAGATTTATACTTTTGGGAGCAGACTTTTGAGTGCTTAAGTTTTTATCATATTTCTGTATTTCAACAAAAACCGTTTTCCCATCATTATCCAATGGTATCGATACTGTATTTCCAGCATTTAGAGTTTCAACAAGTTGGGCTACATGCTCTGGAACTACAGATAAACCAGTAGCTTTGTTCTCTTCTTCCTTCACAGCAACATTCTTTTCAGCGACTTTTGTGCCGAGAACATTAGATAAAAAAAGAGATAAACTTTCACTATTTCCAAGATAGTTATTTTTTGTATCTACATTCTTTTTGGACGTAGGATTACCACTTCCCTTTAAATTATTAAAGAGAGATTGGTTCTTCGCATCAAGTTTTACATCTGTCTCTGAAAACGAAATGTTTTCTTTCGATATATTAATAATATCTGCGAAAAGATAATTACTATTAGTAAACTTACCTTCTTTAGTGCCTTCGGCATTATTGCCAGCACTAGCATTTGATATAAACAACGGATTAAAAAACATTAGGGTACTCGCGTTATTCTATTTGCTGTTTCTGGATTTAATTCTGCAAGTATTTCAGCGGCTTTCTTCTTTTTCATACTATACAGAATATCCTTAGCAATATTATCGGAATATTTTAAAATTATTTTAGCCGCTTTTTGAGTTTCCATAGATTCGTACAATTTGGATGTGGTTTTTATCCATGCTTGATACTCTTTTTGGCTGTCATTTTTCTTTGTGTTTTTAGCATTTGTGGCTTCAAGCGTTGATGTTTCACGTGTTAATTTTGATATTATTTTTTGAAGCACAGCAATGCTATCTTCTAATTGTACAACTTTGTTGTTTGTATTAATTATTGCCAAAGAATCAAAACCAACTACTTTTAATGAATCAAAAATGTGTTTTTCTACTTCTGGACGAAGTGTGGCTTTTAGTTCTTCTATTTGGGCTTCGGTTTTAATTTCAATAGCGTGCTGAGTTGGAGTAAAATCGAAATCGAAAATATTATTATACTGTAAATTCATAAAAGCTATTAATGCAGTAACCATTACAAATGCTACAATAAATACTATAACTGCGGCTATTTTATCAATCATCTTAATTCCTGCTCATTTTTTGTGTTGCTAACTCGTCCAATGTTCTTAGTTCCTCTTTTTTTTCTTCACGCATATGTGTAACTAATTTAGATTCTTTTAATTTGTGAAAAATTTTACTCTCTTTTGTCTTTTCAATTAACTCGTTTTGTCTCATTTTTAGAAGAAGCTTTAACCGTGATATCTCTCCTTCTACAAACTCTATCTTTTTGCTTAAGAAGAAGATGTGACTCTCAATAAATTGTAACTCAGAAATTTTCATAACTGTTTTTTTTGAATTTTGCTTGCACTCTGTCAACTCAGTAATCAATTCATTTCTATGTGCAATTTTCTCTTCAATTTCTTTTCCAACCTTAGCAACCTCTTTCATAGCTTGTTTCTTAAAGTTATCTTTTATTTTAAGAATTGAATCAAATTTATATTTAAATTTTTGCATCTATTACTCCAGCACCAATGGTTCTTCAATCATTTCATTTAATTTGTTAAGCGTTTCGCTATACATCGATTTCTCTTTCATTCCTTGTTTTAGAAAAAGACGCAAGTTGGATATGTTTTGAAGTGCATGGTCAATTTGCGGATTGCTTCCTTTAACATATGCCCCAATGTTAATAAGGTCTTCGGCTTCATTATAAGTTGAAAGAATTTCGTTAAAAAGTATAGCTCGTTCTCTGTGGTTATTTGTAACAATATCTGGCATCACTCTGCTTACGCTCTGAAGTGGGTCAATTGCGGGGTATTGCCCTTTATGAGCCAACTTACGCGATAGCACAATATGTCCGTCCAATATTGACCTTACAGCATCTGCAATTGGTTCGTTCATATCATCTCCATCAACAAGAACAGTGTAAAACCCAGTAATAGAGCCTGTGTTTGTTGTTCCAGCACGTTCTAATAATTTTGGCAGCAATGCAAACACCGATGGAGTATAACCTTTAGTTGTTGGTGGCTCGCCAACTGTTAATCCTATTTCGCGTTGAGCCATTGCAAAACGTGTTACCGAATCCATCATTAAAAGAACATCTTTACCTTTATCTCTAAAATACTCGGCAATTGTTGTTCCAATAAAAGCACCCTTTGTTCTGATGAGTGCAGATTTATCACTGGTAGCAACAATTACCACCGATCGTTTAAGACCCTCCTCCCCTAAGTCTTTTTCGATAAATTCTCTTACCTCTCTGCCACGCTCGCCAAGTAGTGTAATTACATTTACATCAGCATCAGTGTTACGTGCCATCATTCCCAATAGGACGCTTTTGCCAACGCCACTGCCAGCAAAAATACCGGCTCTTTGCCCTTTGCCAATTGTAAGAAGACCATCTATTGCTCTTACTCCTGTTTGAAGAGGAGCAGAAATTCTATCTCGCTCAAGTGGATTTGGAGGTTCACGGTAAATAGACATTCTTTCGGATAAATTTAATGGACCTTTACCATCAATTGGATTTCCTAATCCATCTAAAACTCTACCCAATAATTCTTCGCCCACTGGAATTGAAAAGCTTTTGCCAGTTGCCACAATTTCACAAGCTGGCGAAATTGCATGAACTTCGCCAAGTGCAATAGATAAAACCTTTCCGTCTTTGAAACCTACAACTTCGCAACCACAGACTTCGTTACCATCCCTATCAACCACTTTGCACTCTTCACCAATTGCAACATTGGGTCCAAACGAAACAATAACTAAACCAACAACATCCGTAACTTTTCCATTTACCTTTATTGTTTCGGCATTTTCAATTTTATTGGAAAGCGTGGTTATATAATCTTCTACAAATTTCATTAGTCTTCTAGTTGTGGTTCTTCTTGGTTCAAAATATTTTTAAGTTCGTTTAATCTAGATGAGATGCGTGCATCAACGTTACCTATTTCCGATTCTACAAAGCATCCACCAATATCAATTCTACTATCGGCTTCAAATTTTAGGTTTGAGTATGAATTGTTATCTAAAAAATTCTCTTCTGTTTCTTTTATTAGCTCTAAGTCGTTTGGGTTTAGCCTAAAAACAATATTGTTTGCACCAATAATTTTACTTAACGATTCTTTTATTGTTTCTGAAATTATTGGCGATTCGGTAACAGAACTGTTAATTATTTTGCTAGCAATTAAAAATGATGAGTCGATAACAATTTTATCGTAACTCTCTCTATACATAGCCATTTGTTCTTCAATCGATTTCATCATAGCATCATATTCTAAAAATTTTTGATGTAAGCTCTGCGTATAATTAGCTTGAAGTTCTTTTATTGCTTCTTCGCGACCAGCATTAAAAATTTGTTCTTGTTTTTCTTCTTCTAACCTTTGAATGTATTCATCTTCCGATTCGCTTTCAAAACCACTACCGTTATCGCTAATCTTTATTCTTAAATTTCCGTTCCTTTTTCCTAATTTGATAACGCTAGACATAAACTTCCTCGCTACCACCTTGTATGTTAAGTGAAATATCTCCAGATTCTTCAAGTTGTTTTACAACATCTATTATGCGAGCTTGTGCGGCTTCCACTTCTTTTAATTTTACCATTCCCATATATTGTAGTTCTTCCTTCAATAATTCTGTTGCACGTTCCGACATGTTCGAAAATATTTTGTTTGCCAATTCTTCATCGGATGTTTTTAGTGCAAGTGTTAAATCTTTTCTGTCAATTTCTCGTAATATTTTTTGAATGTCTTTGTCTTGTAGATTTATTAAGTCTTCAAATAAGAACATTAGGCGTTTAATTTCTGCAGCAACTTCGGGATCTTTATCCATTAGCTCATCCATAATTTCTTTGCTTAAAGAAACTTTGGTTCTGTTTAATATTGTTGCTAAACTTTTTGTTCCACCAATTTTGCCAATGGTTTGGCTCATTGTTAAGCCAGCCATATCGTCAACAACTTTTTCAATTTTACGAAGTGTGTGCGGTGAAACTTTACCCAAAGTTGCAATTCTTAAAGCAACATCTGCACGTAAATCTAAGGGTAGCTCTTGAATTGCATTAGCTGTTTGGTCTGGACTTAAATGTGTTAATATAAGTGCTATTGTTTGAGGATGCTCTTTTGTTAAGAAGTTTACCAACTGTGTAGAATCTGCTTTTTTAAGAATATCAAATCCTTTTAAGGTTGTAATGTTTCTAACTCGGTCAATAATTTCAACAGCTCTATTCATTCCGAATGATTTTTCCAGAATAGCTTTAGCGTAGTCAATTCCACCTTCAAGAACATATTCACGAGCTTTTACCATATTGTAAAATTCGTGCATCACGCCATCTAATGTTTGGCTGGATGTGTTTTTAACTTGCGAAATTTCTGCAGAAATTGCTTCTATATCTTCAGGATCTAAGTTTTTAAATAATTCAGCAGATGATTCCACATCTAATGCAATCATTAAATATGCGGCTTTTTGTAAACCACTTAGTTTTGCAAATTCGTTATTAACTGGTAGTTGTTCAGTTGTTTCGTTAGGCTTCATCTTCTTTTAACCATGAGTTTATTAGTTTAGCAGCATCTACTGGGTTTTTTTGCACATAGTTTGCAATTTTTTCAGTTTGGTTTTTCTTCATCAGTGCTTCGTCCGAAATTTCATCTTCCAAATCGCCCAAAGGGAATAGTTTCCTTTTTTCGGGGGATGGTAACGAAGTTGAACCAAAATCGTCTAATGCAGGTGCCATACCGCCAGCCATAGCCAACCCACCTGGATTTACAGTTCCAATCATAATTTTTTCTGTTTTTAGTCGTTTCATTAATTTTAGTAATAGAATTAGAGAAGCAATTATTGCCGAAACAATAAGTATTAAATTTATTAGCTTATCCATATTATCAAAAGGGGTTTGCGGTGCCGAATTAGGTTCATCAAAATTTGTATTAGCCGACCCATTATCGAAATGTATATTAACAATAGAAAATTGGTCGCCTCTAACTTCATCAATTCCTACAGCATTTCTAACAATTTGCTCTAATTTTTGAAGTTGCTCATCCGAGCGAGGTTGGTGAACTGTTTCTACCTTTTCTCCATTTTTAACTTGTTTAGTTTCATCGTTTATAACTGTTGCAACAGTAAGCCGTTTTATATTACCTGTTCCTTCAACAACTCGTTCTATTGTTTTACTAATTTCGTAATTAATTGTAGAGTTTTGGCTTACTTGTGCGGAGGTATCGGAGTAAGTTGCACCAATATTTTCTGTTTTAATTGTTTGCTCGCTAACTGCCACTTGTCTTTCTGGGTCAAAATCTTCAATTGTTTTTTCAACTTGGTCAAAATTAAGCTCTGCATTTATTTGAACAATTGCGTTGCCATATCCCAAAATATTATCTAAAACTTTTTGTGTTTTTTTAACTAAATAGCTCTCTATCTGTTGCTTAATTTCGTATTGCTTACTGGTAGAAACACCAAACTCATTTTCGTCCGATTGTTGCGAAAGCAATCTGCCATTTGTATCTAACAATGTTATGTTATTTTTGTTTAAACCGTCCACACTACTTGCCACTAAATTTACAATTGCATTCACATTTTCTTTAGATATTGAACCACGAGAAAGTTTTAATACTACAGATGCTGTAGCATCATTTTGCTCGTTTTTAAATATCGATTTTTCTGGTTTTACAATATGAATACGAGCTGATTCAATTCCTTCTTGTTGTGCAATGGTGCGGGATAGCTCTCCTTCTAAGGCTCGTTTATAGTTAAGCTTTTGCATAAACTGAGACATCCCCATAGTGCTTTTATCAAAAATTTCGTAACCAATTATTCCAGAGTTAGGAATTCCTTTACTTGCTAGCTCTAATCTCGTTTCGTAAACTACTTCGGAAGATACTTTTATTGTGCTTCCACCATCTTCAATTTTGTATGGAATTTTTTTAGAGTTCAAATGCTCTAAAACTTTTGCTGCATCTTCTTGGGCAAGATTAGTGTAAACGGTAGAGTAGTTGGGTTCATTTAAAAATGATACTAAAACACCAAGCAGAATTACAGTTACAAGTCCTATTCCACCAATCATCATTTTTTGTTGTGGAGCTAATTTATTAAATATTCCAAAAATATCATTCATCAGTTAAAATCCTGTAATCAAATTTGAATTCGTGTAAGTTCTTTATACATATCTAAAGATTTGTTTCTAATTTCCATTAATAGCTGTAAAGAGGTTTTTGCTTTTTCACCAGCAATCATTACTTCGTGAAGTTGAACATCTCCCCCTTTTATATATTGTTCCGTTAAATTTTTTGATTCCGATTGAGCATTTATCACATTATTTACAACACCTTTAAAAACATCTTCAAATTGTTTTCCGTTAGTTTTTTCTGCAATTTTGGTTTTAGGAATTGCATTTGCAATTGATTGTATTGAGCCTATTTCCATTTTATCCTCTCCTATCCAAAAGTGAGCCTACGGTAACGCCAGACATTTTGCCATTTTTTTGATAGAAATGATATTCCATAATTTCCGATTTTTGTTGCGGATACATTTTGGCAAACATTTCTTTCTCTTTTACTGAAATTGGTTGCAATAAAGTTTTTGTTGCCGCCGTTTTTTGAATATTTTCTTTTCGTGCAACATTAGCAACGCTTCGTGTTTGTTGTGTAAAATAATTACCAATAGAGTTAGTGTTTATTCTCATTTATATCTCCAATGAATCTTTTGCCATTTGTTTTGAAGTATCAAGTGCTGTTAAGTTTGCTTCGTAGCTTCGCGAAGCAGCAATCATTTCAACCATTTCCTGAATTACATTTACATTAGACATTTCTACATAACCTTTTTCATCAGCATCCGGATGTTCGGGCATAAAGATTAATTCTCCAACCGATTCGTCCTCGTGAACCTCAAAATCTAAACTAGCAGTATTTCCTTTTAAAGTTGCATTTGCTTGAGATGTAAATGGAATGTGATCTGGATTGGTAGTTTGCATTTTTAATGTTCCATCTTGTCTAATTCCAGCATTTAAACCTTTTTGATTTTGCGAAATGGTGATAAACTTTCGTCTAAAAGGTTCTCCGTTTTCAGTTCTTGTAGTTTCCGAGTTTGCAATATTTTCGGCAATTAAATTCATACGAGTTCTTTGAACACTTAAGCCACGAGCACTTATTTTAAATCCAGGATTACTTCCACTAATTTCCATTATCCTCTACCTCCTTTTATAACTTCGCGTAACAATTGAAAATGGCTGGCTATTTTTTTTGATGTAAATTTAAAGTTAATGGCATTTTCTGCAAGCTCAGCCATTTCAGTTTCAATATCCACATTGTTTATTCCGCCATTTGGTTCTTTCGATTTATCTAGAAAAATTTCATTTTCAACTCCAACTTTTTGAGGAGTAGCTAAACTTATATGTTTGCTTTCTGTTTTTTTCATTGATGAACTCATTTCGCTTGTTAACACATCTTGAAACTTTACATCTTGGCGTATGTAACCTGTTGTGCCAATATTCGCAATGTTTTGGCTAATTACCTTGTTCTTTGTAGATAAGTGCGAAATATAGTTTTCTAATAAATTTATATTTGATGTAGCCATTATTATTCCAATTATTTTTAATAATAACGGCAAAACTAATGCCATTTAAATTTATGCTATATAAAGTCTTCTTTTAACCCACCAAAAGCTGTTATGCTTAAATGTTTTAATTGGAAAACTTTTGTATTTAGTAAGATTCCCGTAAAAAAGATACGGGAAGAAGACTATGAGTTGAGTTTTATAAAAACTTCTTTTGTTAAATAGATAAATGCCGAGTGGCTAATTTTGGATAGTTGGCTATTATTCGTCAGAATAATCGAGCATTAGGGATTTCGTTTGTCCGCATGAGCAAATAAACTTAATTTCTTTTATTTCATCGTTTGAATCTTTTTTTATTATAAACTTTACACCTTCGTGGCTCTCTTCTTCAATTGTAATTTTAGTTTTACCCGACATTGCTACTTTGCCCGATTTAATTACATTGCCAGATGTGTTACTACTACTTTTTTCTATTTCTCTAAAAATTGGTTCTTCAAATTCATTTTTCATTTTTTAAATACCGAGTTTATTTTATTTGCAATTTGTTCTAATGGTACAATTATATCTGCATATCCAGCATCCACAACGGCTTTTGGCATTCCGTAAACTACACAACTGCTAGCGTTTTGAGCTAAACAACTACCACCTATTTTTTTTAATTCTGTTATTCCTTCTAATCCATCCTTTCCCATTCCTGTCATAATAACACCAAGCATTTTTTTTCCGTAAATAGAAATTGCAGATTTAAACATAACATCAACCGATGGACGGTGCAGTGATGTGGTTGGTTCATCACTTAATAATATTTTTATATCTATTCCTACTTTAACAAAACCCATGTGCTTTCCACCAGGTGCAATATAAACAAAATTTTTCTTAATTATATCACCATGTTCTGCCTCTTTTACAGTTAATTTAGACATACCGTTTAATCTATCTGCAAGCGATTTTGTAAACTTTGGAGGCATATGTTGTACTATAAACATTGGGACGTTTATATCTTCGGATAATAGAGGAATAATCTTTTGTAACGAAATGGGACCGCCTGTTGAAACACCAAGAGCTATTGCACTATATTCTGTTTTAGGAAGAACACCTCTTGATGTAGTGGAGGCTACATCAAGGGGAGTTTTTGTTAAAGCACTATTGCCAGAATGTGCAGTATTCCATTTTTGATAAACAATGCTCTTTATTTTACGTATTAAGTCATCTTTTATTTTTGCAATATTAACGTTTACAAAACTTTGCTCTTTCGAAAAAAAATCTACAGCTCCATATTCAAAAGCTTTTAATGTAGCTTCCGCTCCGTCTGTTGTTAAGGAACTTACCATAATTACAGAGGTCGGTGCATCTTTCATTATTAATTTAAGAGCAGTTAAACCATCCATTACTGGCATTTCAACATCAAGTGTAATTACATCAGGGCGTAGTTCTTTGGCAAACTTGTAGCCTTCTTTTCCATCTTTTGCTGTACCAACAATTTCTATATTGGGTTCTTTTGAAAGCATAATAGATAACGATTTCCGCATAAATGCAGAATCGTCAACAATTAATACTTTTATTTTTCGTTTCATCTTTTCTCGCACAAATCTTTAGGTTTAGACGAAACTCGCATTAAAAATCATTTTTTTGCGATTTTAATAATCTTATATGCTTGCTTCAATTTCTTTATTTAATTTTAGTAATAGTTCGGCAATATCCAAAATCATAACAACTTTGCCATCTCCCATAATGGATGACCCCGCAATTCCTTCAATATTGCCAAGATAATTTCCAAGAGATTTAATAACAATTTCTTGTTGTCCTATCATCTCATCAACTTTTATTCCAAAAACTTTTTCGGCAACCCCAACTATTATTATAAACTGAAATACTTTGGTTGCCTCTTTCTCACTTCTAGAATATAGTAGTTTATCGATTGAAACTATTGGAATTACTTGGTCTCTAACTTTTATTACTGGATTATTGTTTACCGAGTAAATTTCGTCTGTGTGAATACGCAAAACCTCAATAACCGAACTAAGGGGAATTACCATAATTTCATCTTGCGACCTTACTACCATTCCAGCAATTATTGCTAAAGTTAGTGGAAGTTTAACAATTATTTTTGTTCCAACATCAACTTTAGATTCAATATTAATTATGCCTCTAAGCTTGGTAACGTTCGTTCTTACAACATCCATACCTACGCCACGCCCAGATACGTTTGTAACAACTGCTGCGGTTGAAAATCCTGGAGCGAAAATAAAATTAAATATTTCTGTGTCGGATAAATCTTCTGCTTTCTCTTTTGTAATTAAACCTTTTTCAATTGCTTTGGCCTTTATTATATCTGGATTTATACCCTTTCCATCATCTTCAATTGAAATAATTACGTGGTTTCCTTCGTGTGTTGCCGATAGAGTTAAAGTTCCCTTGGGGTCTTTTCCTTTTGCAATTCTATCTTCAGGAGATTCTATGCCATGGTCAACCGAATTACGCACAAGATGAACTAATGGGTCGTTAATTTCTTCAATTAATGTTTTATCTAACTCAGTTTCTTCACCTTTAATTACAAGATTTACACTTTTTTCAACTTCTTTTGATAAATCGCGTACAACACGTGGAAATCTGTTAAAAACTTTTCCAATTTTAACCATACGTGTTTTCATTACAACAAGTTGTAGTTCGTTTGTCATAAGATCAATTTGCTTTGTTGCTTCCGATAAATCTCGAGTTAGTTTTGTTCCCTCGTAATTTAACATAGCTTCCGAGTAAACTTGTGCCAACTGATTTCTGCCAAGCACTAACTCAGATACAATATTAAGCAATTCGTCCAAACGTTCAACATCAACACGAATAGTTTTATCTTCTGCTTTTTTTAGTGGTTTTACAGCTCTTTTTGTTTCTTTTGCAATAATTATTTCTGGTAGTGCTTCCTCTTTATCTTCTGTTTTTTTATGGCTCTTTTCAGAAATTGCTTCCGTGGTTGGTTCTACATTGTTGCTTGTTTCTTCTTGAGCAGAAATTACTTCATTATTTTCAAGACTTTTAATTGCGTTCTCTAAAAAAACAACAGTATCGCCAACTTCAACATTTTCGTTTTTGTCTTCGCTAATTACTATTATTAACTCTTTAATTTTATCGTAAGCAACAAGAATTACATCCATCAACTTGCTGCTAAGTTTTGCTTCGCCCTTGCGAAGTTTATTCAAAATATCTTCACCTTTGTGTGTAACAGATGTTAGTTTTTCTAATCCTAAAAAACCAGCTGTTCCTTTAATGGTATGAAAAGCTCTAAATATTTTGTTTAGTAAATCATCATCTTCTGGCTTATTTTCTAATTCTACTAAATCATGGTCCAACTCTTCCAAAATTTCATTAGATTCAACTATGAAGCTATCAACTATTTCTGCCATATCAGGGTCGAGTAGCATAGCATATTTGTCTCTAATTTCTTGTTCGGAAGTAGTGCTTTCAGAAGTATCATCTATTTCAACTTTTACTTTGTCGTCTGTTTTTTCGGTGAAATTTTGGGTTTTGTTGTTTTCTAAATTGCTTATTGTTTCTTCTAAAAGAGTAACTGTTTCGGCAACTTCAACATCTTCATTTTTCTCTTCCTCTATTATAACAATAAGCTCTTTTATTTTATCGTAGGCAACAAGAATTACATCCATCAACTTGCTGCTAAGTTTTGCTTCGCCCTTGCGAAGTTTATTTAAAATATCTTCGCCCTTGTGTGTAACAGATGTTAGTTTTTCTAATCCTAAAAAGCCCGCTGTTCCTTTTATGGTGTGGAAGGCTCTAAATATTTTATTTAGTAAATCGTCATCTTCAGAATTGTTTTCCAAAACAACTAAATCGTGATCTAGTTGTTCCAAAATTTCGTTAGTTTCAATTATAAAACTATCTACAATTTCGGTCATATCTGGGTCGAGTAACATTGCATATTTGTTCTCTTCGTGCATTTTATCACCCAAATAGTTTGTCTATTTCGTCTTGTGATGTATTGTTACTTTCGCTAATTATGTTATCTACATCATTTTGAGACGATTTTCGATTATGAAAGCTAGCGTCCATATCAAAGTTAGTATCTGTAGGAACTTCAATTTCGTCTGAATTATCAACAACCTTTATTTCTTCGTCTGTTAGTTCAAACATCAAAGAGGATAATCTTTTTTGAACTGAAATAATTAAGTGATTAACTGCCGATAATTGTTGTGTTGTAATATCTTGAACCTGAAGAGCAATTGCAATATTAGTAGCGTCCATTTGTACTTTCCCAAGAATTTCTGTAATCTGGGCTTTTGAATCTTCAATTACAAGGTTTTCGGTAAGTTTCTCTAAAAGTTTTGTTGCTTTTGGGTTATCGGTTAATAGTTTTGATAGTTCAGAGATAATAGATTTGCTTTCACTCTCTTTACCCAGAACATCGGTTAATATGTCTGTTAATTCAAATGTACTTGCCGAAATTGCATCTATTAAATCTAATATTTCTGTTGTTGCCAATTCTGTGGCACTTGTAACATCGCTAATATGGTCTGTTGCTTTAGGAATTTTTGAATTGCTCTCTTCTATTGAGTTATTGATGTGAACCAACATAGGAGCCATTTCGTGAATAAAATCCACCAACTTTTGTATGCCAGGAATTATTTTTTCGCCAATACTGAAAAGGTCTTTTAAGTCTTCTAGCTTTGAGCCCAAGGTTTCTAAATCGTTTCCATTATTCATAATTATCTCCTTTACTGACTCGCCAAAATTTGCTCAATTTTTTCTTTTAGAATTACTGGTGTAAATGGTTTTACAACATAATTATTTACCTTTGCTGCAAGTGCTTCCATAATATCTTCTTTTACACCTCTTGTTGTTACCATTAGTATTGGAACAGATGCATACGTTGCGTGTGCTCTAATAGCTTTTACCAACTCTAGTCCCGACATATTAGGCATATTCCAATCGGTAATAACAAATGTTATATCTGCATTAGCATTTAAAACATCTAATGCTTCTTTTCCATCGCCTGCTTCTAAAAAATCAGAATATCCAATCCCTTTTAAGGAATTTGCAACTATTCTTCTCATTGTAACCGAATCATCGACAACTAAAAATTTCAAACTCATTTTTTTCTCCTTAGCTTATATATTTTGAAACTTCATAATTAATTTTTTTAGGATCAAAAGGCTTAACAAGATATGAGTTTGCCCCTATACTTAATCCACGTTCTATATCTTTTTCACTTCCAAGTGAGCTTAATATAATTATTGGAACATCTTCGTATGCGTTGTCATCTCTAACAGTTTTTATTAGTTCAAAACCATCAACATTTGGCATATTTAAATCAGTAATAATTAAATCAACATCGCTATTAGGAAGTTTTTCAAGAGCTTCCATTCCGTCTGTTGCAGAAATAATTTTATATCCTTTTGCTGCTAACGAAAAAGTTACAAATTTTCTTATAGTTGGGGAATCGTCCGCCACTAAAATTACTTTTTTCATCTATTATCACTCCTTTTTATAACTTATCGTTTTAGGAAAACTTTCAAGCTTAAATGCTTTTGAAATACCATGTAGTGTTTCAGCATATCCAATAAATAAATATCCACCTCTATTTAGCGAGTTGTAAAGGTGCGAAACAACTTTAATTTTTGATTTTGTATCAAAATAAATTAGTACGTTTGCACAAAATATAATATCAAAGTTGGTCATACTTCTCATTTTTATGTCGTCGTATAAATTAAGGGGTGAAAATTTCACCATGCTTTTTAATCTGGGATCGATAGTATAGTTTGTTCCTTCTTGCTTAAAATATTTTTTTAGAAAAAATGCGGGAGTATTCCTTATTGCATACTCTTTATAAACTCCTTTTTGTGCTCTTAACACAACATCTTCGTTTATATCGGTACCAATAATTTCGAACTGCATATCGGGATATTTTGGTTTAACCATATCCATAATAACCATTGCAACAGAGTATGCTTCTTCTCCAGAGGAGCTTGCAGCACTCCAAATTCTAATCTTTTTTTGACCAAGTTTTCTTTTAGCTTCAATAGTTTCTTTGAAAATTTTTGATGTAAGTGCATCAAGTTGTGGTTGATTTCTAAAAAAGAAGGTTTCGTTAATAGTTATTGCCTCGTATAAATATCTTCTTTCAACTTTGGCTTTAGGATTAAATTTTAAATATTTCAAATACTCTTCGAATGAACTCAGTTTTAAGTGATTTATTCGCTTAAGCAATCTACTTTCTAATAAATATTTTTTATTGTCTTGAAAATAAATTCCACAAAGTTCATAAATATAGGTTCTCCAAGACTCAAAGTTTGCGGCTGAAAGTGTAATTTTATTACTAGTTAAAGTGTTACTACGTTGGGTAGCATTATTGCTTTTCAGAACAAATCCTTTTGACGGGGCAGTATTAGTGAATGCACACATTTGTTTATATCCTTTTTAGTTTCTCTTCCAATAATGATTCAGCACGTTCTTTTACCATATCTTCAGAATCTTTTGTTAATTTTTTTAATAGTTCTGTTGCTTCAGGTTCGTTAATCTCGTTAAGTAGATCAACTAGTTTTAATCTATTCCACACATTATCATCATCAATTATTTTATCTGCAAACAGAAGTGTATCGTGGGCATTTAGTGCAAATAGCAACTCTGCAACAACCATTCTAATTTCTTCATCGGGGTTATCAATTAGAGTGGTTAATGTGTTTAGAAATTCTATTTGTTCCATATCTGATAGTGGTTCAAACTCTAATTCTTTTCCTACAGTTAGCATCTCTTGATATAACAGTAACAATTTTTTTGTGTTCGTGCTATTGCTGTTAATACTTTTTCTAACAAGTTTGCACGAAATTTTATGCGTATCTAAAAATTTTTGCTTAAACATTTCATCTAACTCATCGTTTGAGCCATATATTTTAACAAATGCTTCAATAATTTCTTTGTTATCGTAATTGTAAAGAAGTTTTACAGCGGCAAGTACCGTTTCTTCGTCATTATCGTCAAGAGCATTAAGAATTACCGATTTTAATTCATCGTTAAATTCAATATCAAATCCTAATTTGGTTAATAATTGCTCGGACGATTTAACTATTGCACCAATTAATATTTCTTCGGTTTGTTGTAATTCATCTAATAAAAACCCTAATGATGATTCATCACCAACTCTTCCAAGACTTTCGATAATTGTATATTTTGTTAAAAGATCTTGGGCGTTATATACTTTAATAAAATGATCTATTGCTTCTTTATTTCCTATTTTGCCCAAGGCTTCCATTACTGTGGGTGTCCAGATTTCATTTTCATCATCTTTTAGTAGTTCCAACAGACGCCCAACAGATTCTTCGGCTTTAATATTTCCTAAAGCTTCGGCACACGCTAAAATTACATTTTGGTCACTGTTGGTTTCAAGAATTTCAATTATTTTGGAAGTGGGTTCTGGGTTGCCAATCCAACCTAAAATATCAATAATAAATTTTTCATCATCAGCATTACCTTTGCCAAGTTCCTTTATTAAAGCGGCTATTGAATTTGTTCCATTTTTAAGAAGTACTTCACCAGCCATATTTCTGATGCTAATATCTTCCGAGAAAATAAACCGAACTATATTATTAGGGACTTGTGGGTGGGGTTGAACTGTAAATAACATAGATGCTGCATCTCTAACACCTTTATCGGGGTCAGAAAAAAGGTTTGCAACCATTTCAATTAAATCGTCTGTTAGTTCAACTGTAAGTAGTGCTTCTATTGCTTCTTTTCTTTCTGATGCGTCGCTAGATTTTAGTTTTTTGCGAAAATCTTTTTCTTGGTCACTCATTTTACCATCAATTTTATTTTAAAATTTTTCTATTTCTACTATCGAATGTTTCTTTAAATTTTAAAGGCTAAAGTAATAATTATTATTTGGAAGCAACATTATTTAGCTCTTCTAAATCGTCGTTAGCTAATGTTTTATCTAAATCAAGTAGAATTAGTAATCTATTATCTAACTTTGCAACTGCAGTAATATATTCTGAATCTACACCAGCAACTAATTCTGGTGGCTTTTCGGTTATATCGGTTGAAATTCTTAAAACTTCTTGTACCTCGTCAACAATAAATCCTATTGTTTTTCCTTCAATTTCTACAACAATAATTCTTGTGTTTTTGTCAGTTTCAATAACAGGCAAATGAAGTCTTTTTCTTAAATGGACTATTGGTATAATTCTTCCACGTAGGTTTATTACTCCAGCTATATAATCGGAAGCATTTGGCACAGTAGTAATATCAATAATTTTTATTATTTCTTGAACAGCTAAAATATTAATTCCAAACTCTTCTTGTCCTATTTTGAAACCTACTAATTGTAAAATTTTATTATTTTCAACTTTGCCATCTTTTACATCTGACATTGTACTCACCTTTCTATTAGGAAATTATTTTTTTATTTGAACTTAAATGTATGCACAAGTTGTTCAAGATTTTCTGTTAAGCGTTGCAATTCTTCCGATGAGCGAGCAATTTGCTCAATACCTTGGGCACTTTCGTTTGTAACATTTGCAATAGCTTCTATGTTAGAGCTAATTTGTTCTGCCGAGCTGGATTGTTCTTCACTAGCTTTTGCAACTTGCTCGGATAAATTAGATACGTTCTCAGCACCCTCAATTATTAACTCTATTACCTCACCTGCTTTAGTAACAAGGGTTTTTCCATTTATAACTTCTTTAGAGCCTTCGTCAATTGATTCAACTGCCTCAATTGTATCTTTTTGAATTTGAGTAATCATTGTAGTAATTTCTTTTGTAGCCTTTGTTGTTCTCTCTGCTAATCGGCTAACTTCATCTGCAACAACTGCAAATCCTCTTCCGTGTTCGCCAGCACGTGCTGCTTCAATTGCTGCGTTTAATGCCAATAGGTTTGTTTGGTCTGCAATATCTCCTATTACTTGGGTTATTTCTCCAATTTTTTTACTACTTTCGCCAAGACCATTTACTGTTTGTGCCGATTTTTCAATTATACCAGAAATCTTCATCATTCCTTTAATTGTTTCAGCAACTACTTTTCCACCCTCGTTGGCTTTAATACCTTGTTCTTTGGTAGTTGCAGCCATTTGGTTTGCACTTTCGGTGTTAAGAATAATATTTTGTGTCATTTCGGCTACAAACGATACAACTTCTTGTGCTTGATGAGCTTGCTCTGAACTTCCTGTAGCCATTTGCTCTGAACTAGAAGATATTTCGTTAATAGACTGGGAAACAGCATTTACACTTTCTGCTACACCTCCAATTGCAGAACGCAAGGATTCTTGTAGTCTATTAAAATCGTTTTGCATTTTAAGATAGTACCCTTTATAGGTACCACTAAAACTTTTAGAAAAATCACTATTTGCCATTGCAGTAAGCACTTTTTCCGATTCATTTAAGGGCAAAACTATTGCATCAACTATTGAGTTAATTCCTTTAATTAAATCTTGCCATGCACCTTCGTATTTAGTAATATCGCCTCTATATTCTAAGTTGCCATCACTACTAGCTTTTATTATAGCATCGGCTTCGGATATTAAACCTTCAAGAGCTTCAACTTCCTTATTAATTGCATGAGCTAAAACATCCTGTTCAGAGGAGGGATTTACTTTTACCAAGTTACCCAATGCAATTTGTTTAGCGGCATAAATTTTTTCTTTTTGAGCTTTTTGTAAAACTATTAAAGAAGAGGTTAGTTCACCAATCTCATCGTTAGAATCACTTTCCAACCTTACAGAATAATTTCCTAATGCAAATTCCTGTACAACATCACGAAGTTTATAAATTGGTTTCGAAATTGTAGGTGCTAATTTATATGCAGCCAATAGGTATGCAATAGTTCCTAAAATAGCACTTATAACTATCCATAAAATTGCATTATTTACTGTTTTGCTAATTTCGGTATTTAGTTGTTCTGATTTTAAAAGAAATTTATTATTGAGGTCGTTAAATTTATTTTGTAATTTTTTTCCTACCTCTTCGCCAGAAGTTGTAGCAATAATTGCAGCCATTTCATAATCTTTCATAACCGAAGAGCCTATAATAGCGTCAGCAACAACCGCCTTGTAATTATCCCATATATTTTTTACAACTTCAATATCAGCGGTTATTTCCTCAGAGTAATTTGTGGTAATAAAATGGGTAATAGTAGTATCAATTTGTGAGGCTTTACTGTTATAACTACTCATATTTTCATTAAATTTGTCTGTAAATTCTGCCATTGAAAGCTGTAGCATAATAAATTGAATAGATTGAAAATGTTCATAAATTTTGGCAACATTTTTTTGAGGTTTAACATATTCGGAAAAAATAGCATCTTTTTTATCTGAAACACTCAATACGCCCAATACTCCAAATACAACAACAATTGTTGAAAACAGACCAATAATTGTTAGGCTACCCTGAATTTTTCTAACAAACTTTAAGTTTTTTATCTTAATCATATTTACTTCCATTATTCTTTAATGTTATTTTTATCTAAGTCTAAAATTTATTGCCATTGTAAGCTTTACTTTTACATTTTGTCCCTTATTTTGTCCAGGAGTGTACTTTGCTTTTTTTACAGCTTCAACCGCAGCTTCGTCGCATCCACCTCCGATTCCTCTAACAACTTTTACTACTTCAGCAACTCCGTTTTCATTAATGTGTGCAAGAACATAAACCTTACCTTCGATATTATTTTTTTTTGCTACTTCTGGATATTTAATTGTTTTAATAATTGCACCAATACCACCAATTGGCTCTGGCATAACTTCGGCAAAAGCCAAATACTGTCCATTTTGATTTGTTTCACTTGTCAAATTAGTAGCTGTTGAAAGCAGAAGCACTAATAATAGAACAAAAAATATTTTTATCGTTTTCATTTTACATCCTTGCAAATTTTTTGAAATTATTATTTAGTAATGTAATACCACTATCGATAATTTTTAAAAATACTTTAGAACAATAGAACGATATTTATTATCTTAGTTAAATATGCTGTCATTAATGTCTGGCTACAAAAGGATGTCTTGGGTACTAAGAAATTAAACATGAATACAGCATTGCTAAACGAAAGAAACAAGTACCCATATAAATTGCCTATCTAAATATTGGTTTAATCTCTTTCGTATATTAATTGGGATGGTTAACTTGTTTAACGCGACTCTTTACATAACTGCAAGTCGGGGCATTTGTCCGTTTTTTTTACAATCAATTTGTGAATATAATTAGAATATTTTGTTCTAATCACACCAATGGTATCACTTAGTGCAAACTCATCTATTTTTTTAAATGGAAATATCTTCTCTATTTAATAAGAATATATTTAGAAAGCCCTCCTTCCTACAGATAAATAAGTGCGAGTAAAATGTAGCTTCCTCTTCGGTTTTTCAGCAAAAATATTTTATAATACTATTGCTTCAGCAATTCAGAGTCAAAATTAAAATTCAATAAAACAACAAGTTACGAGATTAAACAGAAATATTTTTCCAGTTATTTCAGAAAACGCAAAAAAAAGGAGATAACGTTTTTCGTCAAA
>CAMZLW010000020.1 GCA_947311785.1 uncultured Ignavibacteriales bacterium
AAAAGTAAAACCTTTAGTGTATAGCTCTATTTATTTTTAAGAACTAAAGTAACTATTTGAATAATTTTGAGAAGAATACAGAGCCAAGACTCTATAGCTAACTGACTGAGTCGGTTCTATTTGTGGAAAATATCAAACAACGACTTTACGACCCTGCACGATATAGTTGTTGCTGATGGACCTGATGAAGCCGATAACAGAATTGTAAAATTAGTTAACAAAGGTGATTTAGTGATTACTGCGGATGTTCCACTTGCCGATCAGGTAATAACAAAAAATGCTTTTGCCCTTAATCCACGCGGAACATTTTGGGATGTTGATAACATAAAGCAATCTTTAGCAATGCGAGATTTGTAAAAGTGGCGGTGTTGCAAAGGGGGAAGCTCCTTTTGGTGAAAAAAATGTTCGTGAGTTTGCAAATCAGCTAAATCAATTTTTTAGAAGAGAGAAGGGGGTTTAATTTTTAGGGACAAGTTATAACGATTATCACTTTTTTAAGAACAATAATTTTGTACCACATTACTACAATGTCCAACGAAACGATATTATTTACTGAGCAACTTTGAACTTAGATAACTAAAGCAACTACTTATCTGATTTTAGAAAAAAAGCATAAAAAATAGCATAATTTTACTTTAAATATTTTTACTTTTCATTTTTATGTTTATATTAGGGGGTTCTTTCTGATTTTATTTGTCAGTTATACATCCGGAGAGGTGGGTGAGTGGCTGAAACCACCGGTTTGCTAAACCGGCGTACTGGGAAACTGGTACCGCGGGTTCGAATCCCGCCCTCTCCGCAATACTGTTTTTTAGATGTATGTATTGCGTATCTAATTGGAAAGATTTTTTTTAATTTTATTGGAAGTAGTTTTATGTCAGTTCGCAAAGAAGGAACAGTTAAATGGTTTAACGGTTCAAAAGGTTATGGTTTCATTTCACAAGAAAACGGTGATGATGTTTTTGTTCATTTCAAATCAATTAACACTGATGGCTTTCGTACACTTGAAGAAGGTCAAAAAGTAACATTTACTATTGGCGAAGGTCAAAAAGGTCCTCAAGCACAAGATGTTGAAATAGCTAAATAATTTTTTATTTAGTTTTTTATCTTTAGTAATTTCCCTCTGTTATAATTTCTTTTTAATAAAAGATTTTCAGATTTTTTAGCTCCGCACTTTTGCGGAGTTAGGTTACACTTTTTTTTATTCACTTCTTTATTGCTTGTTACATCCCATATCTAAAAAATTAATACTAATTTGAGATAATGAAAATTTTATTAAAAATACTTGCTTGGCCAATAATAGTTTTAGTAAAAGGATATCAAATATTTATCTCTCCCCTGTTCCCATCGTCATGCAGATATACTCCAACATGCTCACATTATACCATTGAAGCGTTAGGAAAACATGGAATATTTAAAGGTGGTTGGTTAAGCATAAAAAGAATTGTGAGTTGCAATCCTTGGGGTGGAAGTGGAGATGATCCCGTTCCAAAATAAGGACGAGTACTTATTAACCCAAATTCGGAATTGACAAAGTGCAAATACTGAATCGCTTAAGTTGGACTTAGGCTAGGCATGTCGTCTTCTGTATTTATGATTTTTAATTAGGGTCTTGTCTTTTTCAATCCTATTGCATAATTGAGGATTAACTAATCTTTTCATATACTAATGGAAAACTATACATTTTAGAATAGAGCCAAAGTATTAAGTCTTGATAACATTAAGCTTTCTTTATAAATTGCAATGCAATTAAAAAACTACTTCGTACTAAGCGGACGGAGTGTAAATAGAAAATTTTATTTAGCCAAACTAAAATAAAGAGTTGATAATTAACTCTTGTTCCACTCTGTGGAATTAAATAAAAGAAAGAAAATTAGTATGAAATATATAATAATTCTTGGTGATGGAATGTCAGATTACCCTATTCCAGAACTTAATAACAAAACTCCATTAGTAGCTGCAAAAACTCCGCATATAGATAAACTATGCAGAATGGGAAGAACAGGCAGACTTGTAACAGTTCCAAGCCATATGCCACCAGGTAGCGAAATTGCAAACATGGCAGTTTTAGGCTACGATGTTGATAAAGTATATCAAGGCAGAGGTGTGCTTGAAGCTGCAAGTATGGGTATTGAACTTGATGAAAATGATTTAGCACTAAGATGTAATTTAATTTGCATTGAGGATGAAAAAATAAAGAACCACTCCGCAGGTCATATAAGCAATGAAGAAGCGGCAGAGTTGGTTACTCTTTTACAGCAAAAGTTGGAAACTGATAAAATAAAATTATATCAGGGTGTTAGCTACCGCCATCTTCTTGTTATAAAAGATGGAATTAATAACATTGAATGCACACCTCCACACGATGTTCCAGGAACTCCATTTAAAGATGTGCTTGTTACAGCAAATAATTCTGATACATCAACAGCAGATTTATTGAATGAGTTAGTTTTAAAGTCGCAAGAAATTTTGCAACAACATCCAATAAATAAAAAAAGAATTGCAAAGGGCAAAGACCCCGCAAACTCAATATGGCCTTGGTCTGCTGGCAACAAACCCAAAATGGAAACTCTTCAAAAAACCTATGGTATTACTGGTGCCATGATTTCCGCAGTAGATTTATTGTATGGCATTGGTAAATATGCTGGAATGAAAGCAATAAAAGTTGAAGGCTCCACAGGGCTTTACACAACTAATTACGAAGGAAAAGCAAAAGCGGCTGTTGATGCTTTAAGTGATGTAGATTTAGTTTACTTACATATTGAAGCAACAGACGAAGCTGGGCACGAAGGAGATTACAAACTAAAAACTAAAGCTATCGAGTATCTCGATTACAGAGTTGTAAAATATGTAATGGAGGAATGCAAAAAAATGGATGACGATGTTGCAATTGCATTAATTCCAGACCACGCAACTCCGTGCAAATTACGAACTCACACTCACGACCCAGTGCCGTTTATTATTTATCATCCAAATGAAGTTGCTGATGATGTTACAGAGTATAACGAAGAATCTGTTAAGAATGGATTTTATGGATTACTAAAAGAGGATGAGTTTATTAAGGCATTGTTGAAAAAAATGACTAATAATTTTGTAGCTTTATAATTTGGTAAGACCATTTATTTTTAATAAAAACTTTAGCCCCTATGCTAAAATGTGCTAGCATAGAGTGAATATAAATTATTCACTAGTGTAATTTATATCGTTATTTTGCAACCGCATAAATAGGAAATTATCAAAATGAAAAAATATTTTTTAGCACTAATTGTATTAGCATTATTTGCATCTTGTGAAAATTCCAAAAATATAAAAGAGAATTCCAACAATAAGAAAACACTTGATAGCCTTACTACACAGAAGAAAAGTAAAACTGAAGAGATAAAAACTCTAAACTCCGAGCTAGACTCACTAAGAAAAATCAACGATAGTTTAAAAGCCATTTCAGAATAATCTGATAAAAATTTCAACCAGTTAATTTATTATTTTTCGTTTCTCATTTTAAATAAAAAAGATACTATGAAAAAGATTACAAATTATTTTTTGCTTTTAGCGGTTCTATTATTCTATTCGAATAATATAATTGCACAAGTAGATACTTCCGCAACATTCTATAAACCATCCGAAGTTCCAGTGCAGATCGAAAATGCTACATCGTTTTTAGTTAAACAAAAGAGTGGAATTCTAAGTGCATCGATGGTTACAATTGCAAAAGATATGTTAGCATCGTTCGAGAAAGAGTTTGAAAACCTTAACTCTATTTCAGATTCCATTAGTTTTAGAAACTACAATTCAGTTCAGTTACGCAACATAAATCATAGATGGGAATCTCTTCAGAGCAAATTAGGAAAATCGCTTATTGCAATATCTGAAAGGACTAAATTATTAGAAACAGAAAAAGAACTAATAAATAGGATGTTAAATACTTGGGTGCAAACCCGAAAGCAGGATAAAGGAAAAACAATTCCAAGAAAATTACTAAACTCAATTTTAGGTTTGGAAAAAGAAATTTCTAATAGTCTTGAAATGCTTCATAAAGAATCTAGTGAGTTACTAAGTATTCAAAGTGGATTTTCAAATAAAAATATTATTGTTGAAACAAAACTAATTACACTAAAGGAATTAATTAACTCTAAACAAAGAGAGGCATTTGACAGAAACACCTTTCCATTGTGGAGTTTAGCTACCGACTCTTCCGCCAGCAGTATTTTTAATTTACATGTTGATGAATTATTATCTACTTATAAAAGTTCAATTAATAACTTTTATAATTTCTACGAAACAAAAATTCCTATGGGAATTATTGTTTTCCTAATGTTTCTAGCATTTACTTTAGGTCTAAAATACTATAGCAGCAAGATTGAAGATGATAGTCCAACCGTAAAAAAAGCACTATCGCTATTACAAAGACCTTTTGCAATTTCACTTTTATTATTTCTTATTTTTATTTCTGTTATCACCAAATCGGCATCTACTTTTGAGGGTTTCATAAAAATATTAATGCTAATTCCTTTATTAGTTATACTTCTAAAAATAATTGACCCAAAATTAAAATCGGGACTTTTTGTTTTTATGGTTCTATTTCTAATTAAAGAATTAAAAGTGAACACAGGTAGCGATACAAACATAGAGCGTATTCTTCTTCTTGTAGTAACATTTCTTTCATACTTTGGCATTTATTGGGCAATGAAAAATAAGTTGTTTATCACTTTAATTACAAGTGATAAAATAGTGCAATTTCTACGCGTCATATACAAAATTAGCCTTGCTATAATTTCATTAGTTCTTATTCTAAATATTATTGGATATGTAAAACTTGCTAACATTTTAATTAACGGATTTTACAACAGCATATATGCTACGGTTCTTTTGCTTACAGCAAATTTAGTTTTTAATGGTCTGCTACTTATTTTACTTAAAACTAGACCAATGCAAAAATTAAAAATTGTGCATTTGCACTCTGAAACTATCATCTCAACTGCTAAAAAAATAATTTCAGTTGTAATTACTATTGCGTGGTTTGTTATTGTTTTAGATGCCTTTCTTGTATATGGATTATTATTTGATACGTTCAGTGTAATTTTATTGGCAAATATTGGCTTTGGTTCAATATCAATTTCACTTTGGGAAATCTTTATTTTCTTTACTACAATCTGGATTTCATTTCAAATATCTAAATTTTTACAATTTATTTTGGAAATAGATATACTTCCACAATTTAAACTCCCACGTGGTGTGCCAGGTGCAATTATTTCGCTCACAAAATATGTTATTATTACTTTAGGTCTGTTGTTTGCTCTTGTTTCAATTGGGGTGGATTTTAACAAATTTGCGATACTAATTGGTGCTTTAGGGGTTGGAATTGGTTTTGGATTGCAAAGTTTAGTTAATAATTTCATTTCTGGAATTATACTAATTTTTGAACGCCCAATCCAAACTGGTGATGTAATTAAAGTTGGCGACCTTACCGGAACTGTAAAGAAAATTGGAATACGTGCTAGCGTTGTTAGAACATTTGATGGTGCCGAAATAATTGTGCCTAACGGAAACTTAATTTCGGCAGAATTAACTAACTGGACTTTCTCCGACCGCTTTCGCCGTATGGATATTGCTGTTGGCGTTGAGTATGGTAGCAAAGTTGAAAAAGTAAAAGAACTACTCCTACTTGCAGGAAAAGATATTGAAGGAGTTCTCGATAGACCTGCACCAATAGTCCTATTCCAAAATTTTGGCGATAGCTCTCTCGATTTTATTTTACGCTGCTGGACTAAAGATTTTGATAACTGGTTGGCAATAGAGAGCGAACTTCGGTTTGAAATTAACAAACTCTTTGAAGAAAATAACATCGTAATTCCATTTCCTCAAACAGATATTAACTTTAAAAATAATTTGTTGATTGATAAGAGTGATAGTATTGACTTGGACAAAAAAGAAAACCCAACTGTTAAATAACCAATTGGGTTTAATAAATATATGTCAAGTTCCCATAATTCTTCCCACAGAATAGAATCCGTTTGGTTAAGTATTTGGACTGGGGCTTCACGCTACGTCTATGCGGAATGGTTTCGTCATAAAAAAAATGGGTGAAAAAAGATTACCTTCCAAAGCACATTCAGACCCATCTATGCAATAGCTGGGTGAACATTCTTTAAACCCAAAAAGGCTTAAAACACAACGTTTTAAGCCTTTTACTGTGGGCGGAGACGGAATTGAACCGCCGACACAAGGATTTTCAGTCCTTTGCTCTACCAACTGAGCTATCCGCCCTCAAAAAATACGAATCCAAAATTAAGTATTTTATTTTAAAATTACAAGATAGATTTGCATTCTATCCAGAAATAATTTGAGTTCCACCATTTTTTTTGCCAATTTCTTCTTCCGAAGTAATAATAGCTTTATTTCCACCATTTTTAATAAAGTTAATTGCGGCTAACACTTTGGGCTTCATACTACCTGCAGCAAATTGGTTATCTTCAATATATTTTTCAGCCTCTGTAACGGTTACAACGTCAAGCGATTTCTGTTCGGGCTTTCCATAATTTATATATACTTTAGGAACATCTGTAATTATATACAATACTTCTGCATTTATTTGCTGTGCCAGTAAGGATGAAGCTCTGTCTTTATCTATAACAGCTTCAATTGCTTCAAGATAATTGTTCTCGTGTCTGTAAACAGGAACACCACCGCCACCAACTGCAATTACAACGTGTTCGTTATTAACAAGTTCTTCTATTATCTGCTTGTTCATTATGTCCTTAGGAATTGGCGAGGCAACAACACGTCTCCATCCACGTTTTGCAGAATCCTCTTTAAATTTCCAATCATTTGCTTTTGCCAACAAATCGGCTTCCTCCTTTATGTAAAAAGAGCCTATTGGTTTTGTTGGATTTTCAAACGCTGGGTCTTTAATATCCACTAGAACTTGAGTCATTAGCGATACAACATTTTTATCAATTTTGAAATCGTTAAAAACATTTCGCATTTGGCGTTCTAGCATATACCCAATGCCCCCTTGCGAATCGGCTACACAAATATCTAATGGCATTTTTGGAATTTTATATTTTTCGAACCCAGCTTCGTTGCGTAGTAATATATTACCAACTTGTGGACCATTGCCATGAGTGATTACAATATTGTATCCACTTTTTATTAGTTCTAAAATTTTTGCTAAAGTTTCGTAAGCATTTTTTTCTTGTTGCTCAATTGTACCCACTTCAGACGACCGTAATAAAGCATTTCCCCCCAATGCTACAACTGCTATTTTTTTCATATTTTATCTACTCTATTTAAACTACCATATCTAAACTCTGATTAAAAATATTACTTTAATAACCAGAGATGATATACAAAATTGTTGTTTAGTTGAAGGCTTTGCATAACCCAAAAGTCATTCTGAATTTACGATGTGCTGAACTTGTTGAAGTATTTCAGAATCTTTGTTTATGCCATAAATTTGCACTAATAGATGCTGAAACATTTTTTGTAACTTCTTGAATCGTAATCAAGTGGGGGAAATTTATTATCTTGCCATTTCGTCGATACGTTACTTCACTCCAACTCAGCCACCGTTCCTTCTATATGAGATGAGTTTCGATAAACCCAGTGTTATGTTTCAGATTCCACACACACTTATGTTATGTTGTAGCTAAAACTTAGCTGTTATTTGTTTAGTTACAATTAACAGTGGTTGCCATAAAAACCACAACAAAAATTATGTTGGTATTAGAGTAGAGTTACGGAATTCGCGTTCCGTAGCTTCAACAAAGCTAGCTCCCTTTTGTGCCATTAATAAATACTCCAAATTATATTATTCTACTGTAACGCTTTTAGCCAAATTTCTTGGTTGATCAACATTTAATCCTTTCTTTACAGCAACGTGATAAGCCAGTAACTGCAATGGTATAACAGAAAGTATTGGCATTAACATACGTATTGTGTCTGGAATTTTTATTGAATAATCAACTAACTTATCTATTTCGGTATCGTTCTCACTAGCTATCGCAATAATTCGTCCTTTGCGAGCTTTAACTTCTTCGATGTTTGTAATTACTTTATCGTAAACCGAATCTTTTGGTGCAATAAATACTACAGGCATATTCTCATCAATAAGGGCAATTGGTCCGTGCTTCATTTCTGCTGCGGGGTATCCTTCGGCGTGGATGTACGAAATCTCTTTCATCTTTAATGCACCTTCTAATGCTACAGGAAAGTTGTAACCTCTGCCTAAATATAAAAAGTTTTGAGCATTAACAAATTTTTCTGCAATAGCTTCAATTTGGTTGTTAAGTTTTAATATTTGTTCAATCTTTTTTGGAAGTGATTCTAACTCGTGAAGTATCTCTTGTCCGTCAATTAAACTAAGATGTCGCTTTCGTCCCACCAATACAGAGATTAATGCAAAAACTACTAACTGCGAAGTAAACGCTTTTGTTGATGCAACACCTATTTCGGGACCTGCATGAACGTAAACACCAGCTTCACTTTCGCGAGCAATAGAGCTACCAACAACATTACACAAGCCAAGTATAAGTGCATCGCGTCTTTTTGCTTCCTTCATTGCAGCAAGAGTATCGGCAGTTTCACCACTTTGCGAAATAAAGAACATCGAATCTTTTCTATCAACAATAGGATTTCTGTAACGAAACTCGGAGGCATAATCAACTTCTACAGGAATACCTGTAAACTGCTCAAGCATATATTCCCCCACCAATCCAGCGTGCCACGAGGTGCCGCATGCAGAAAGAACAATACGCTTAGAGTTTGCAATACGTTCGGCAATTCTTTCAATTCCACCAAGTTTTGCAGTTCCTTCATCCATTAAAATTCTGCCTCTAAAAGAATCGCGAACAGAGTTAACTTGTTCGTAAATTTCTTTTAGCATGTAGTGAGGATAATCTCCTTTACTTATTGCATCAAGTTCAACACTAATTTCTTCAACTTCTTTTTTAATATCTTCATCATCAATAGTGTGTGCAGCAAATTTATCTTTTGTTACCTCAACAATTTCACCATCTTCCAAATAGATACAACGGCTGGTATGCCCAATAAGTGCATTTACATCGGATGCAATAAAATGTTCGCCATTGCCAATACCAATAACTAACGGTGAACCTTTTTTTGCAACAATAATTTTATCAGGTTCAGTTTGCGAAATAACAGCTATGCCATAAGTTCCAGTAACTTCACTAATAGCTAAACGTACTGACTTAAGTAGTGTGTTTCCCTTTTTAATAAAACTATCAATTAATTGCACCAATACTTCTGTGTCAGTTTCTGATTCAAATTCGTATCCATCTTTTGTTAACTTCGCTTTAATTTCAGAATAATTTTCTACTATTCCGTTATGAACTAAATATAGAGTTTTATTTTTGTTGAAGTGTGGATGAGCATTTGGCTCACTTGGTTCGCCATGTGTAGCCCAACGTGTGTGTGCAATTCCAATTGATGATAAATCTATTTCAGTTTGCTCAACTTTATCTTCTAACTTTGAAACTTTTCCAAGACTTTTTATTGAAGTTGCTTTTTTACTATCGTTTGATATAACTGCAATACCTGCAGAATCATACCCTCTATATTCAAGTCTTTTTAATCCTTCAACAAGAATTGGAATAGAATTTTTTTCACCAATGTAACCTACAATACCGCACATAAATTATCCCTTATTTTGATTTATTTTTTTTTGAAATGTAATAAAACTAATGAGCTAAATATGAACTAAGAAAGTCACTAAATAAATATAGGTTTCTATCTGCTCTCTATTTATAAACCATTTCTACTAATATTTAAATAACTAAGCGTCTAATTTGTTAAAAAAAATATAATTATCCTACAACCAATTAGAAATTGCAAAAAAAATTATTTCTTTTTTTTATTAAAACTATCACCAAATTTTATTGATTCGAAACCAAATTTATCCCTAATTGATGTAACTGCTTTTAGCATATTTTTTCTATCTTTGTTTTCTTCATCAAACAAAATTTCTTGTTCGTTGAACTCACTAAATTTTGTTAAATGAATTCCAATTAAGCGAACTGCAACCCTTCTATTATATGCCTTTCTAAATAATTTAATTGCTGTTTCAAATATTATTTTGTCGTCGTTAGTGGCTCTAATTGTTTTTGCCCTTGTTATTGTTACAAAATCGGAATACCTTAACTTTATACTTATGGTTGCAACTTCCCAATTTTTATCACGCAATATTTGGCTTACCTTTCCTGTTAAGCTAAATAGAGTTTGCTCAATTTTTTCTTGCTTTACTTCATCTATTCTGTATGTTCTCTCTTTAGAAATACTTAATCTTTTCTGTTCGGTAATAAAACTTGTGCTACCTCTTCCGTTGGCTTTGTTCCATAATGAGATGCCAGCTTTACCATAGGCTAAACCAAAATATTCTTCCGATACTTTTGTTATATCTCCAATTTTATAAAAGCCCTTGGAATGTAGCGACTTTAGCATCACTTTGCCTACACCTGGTATTACTTCTACTCGCATTGGGGCAAGAAATTCTTTTTCCATACCAGGCATAACATAAGTTACTCCAAATGGTTTTGCGTAATCGGAACATATTTTTGCAATTGTTTTGTTTGACCCAATACCAATTGAGCTTGGTAAGTTTAACTCGGTTTGAATTTTTTCTTGTAGTTCTTTTCCGAAAGCAAACATTGAGCCGTAAATTTTATTAGTGCCTGTAAAATCCATATAGAATTCATCGATAGATGCTTGCTGAATTACTGGTGCATATTTTTCAAGCAGATTTTTTACTGCCTTAGAATACTTTTCATACTCACCCATTGTACCTCTAACGTATATTCCACTGGGGCAAAGTTTATAGGCTTGTTTAATTGGCATTGCAGAATGAAGCCCATACTCGCGTGCCTCGTAGGAGCAAGTTGAAATAACTCCCCTACCACTTTCTGGCAAAGCACCAACTATAACTGCCTTACCAATTAAGGTGGGGTCAAGTATCCGTTCAACAGAAACAAAAAATGTATCTAAATCGAGATGAAATATTATTTTTTTCGACATAGGATTTTGAGATAAAAAAATTAGAATTCTAAGTTAAAAATTCTGTGCATAAAAAACATCCTACTAATTGGTTTGTTTTATAAAGAGAAAGAAAAGAACAAACTAATAGAAAAACTAGCACAATTATGTGCCGAGTTTAGGGAAGATGAGGCTAAAGGATTAATTTCGTAAATGATAAATTATATGAGGATGGATTTATTAGCTATTAGCTTCAAACATACTTTTAGAAGCCTTTGCATAATGCTAAATTTATATTTTAATATTTGATAAACGGCAATTGCCGTTTATCAAATAATATTAATAAACTCTACAGTTCTATGCTAACATCAAAAAAGTGAACATTTAATAGTCTGCCATAGTTGGCGTATGCGTAGTTGAATAGAACTCCAAAATCATCACTAATCCTATACTTTATTCCACCACCAAATGTTAAGCCACCTTCACTATTTTTCATGCCAAATTGACGGTACCCAAGACGCACCATAAACATTTCATCGTAGGCGAACTCTGTACCTAAATTAAGGTATTCTGTGTTATCGTTTGGTTGAACAGCATCTACCGCTACCGAGAGACGCAAATATCTACTTTTAACAGCATCCATTGCAAGTCCAAATCGGAACATCATTGGTATTGCAAATTCATCCGTATCATAGTTAGCAGGAATCTCACCTGGACCTGTATAAATGTTATTATCTGGGTCAGTATTAAATTGAATATCTCTACCATCCAACGACAAATCAGAACCAAAGTTAAATATTGCAGCAGATATTGTTAAATCGTTAAAAGGCGTTCGGTAAAGAGTACCAACGTCAATTGCAAAGCCAGATGCTGAAGAATTCCAAATGCGTTCTCTAATATACTTTGCGTTAACCCCAACAGAAAATCTATCTGTAAGCATTTTTGAATACGTTAAGCCAATTGCCATTGAGCCAGCATCCCATGTTCTTCCATCGCCATTAGGATTTTCAATTGTGGTAACATCTTGCTCGGGAACTCCTAGCGAAGTAAAACTAAGTGCAATTGTTCCCATTTCTCCTAAGTTTAAGGATGCAGCAGCAAAATCGTATTTAATTTCGGCAAGCCAACTAGCATGATTAAATGTAACTTCTGTTGAATTTTTACTGGTTGAAATACCAGCAGGATTCCAGTAAATAGAATAGATATCGTGTCCCATAGCCGAGTACGCACCACCCATACCTACTGCTCTAGCACCAGCTCCAATCTTTAAGAACTGGGCAGAAGTGGTACCAACTTTTGAAGTACCACCATCAGGTTGAGCTTGAGATTGTGTTACCAATCCAAGCATCAAAAATAGAATTATAAGACTATATTTTTTCATTAAGTTTCCTCCATTATAAAATATTAAAGATTTCTTGTTCATGATTTCCTTCCTATTTTATAATTCCAATTCGTCCAATTTTTTCGCCAACACCTGGAACTTCAACATGATAGATATAAACGCCATAAGCGATTCTGTGTCCTTCATAACTAAGTAAGTTCCATGTTGCATAGCTTGTTAAATTATTTTTATAAATTTCTTTTACCAATTCTCCAGTAACAGTGTAAATACGTATTGTACACTCTTCTGGTAAGTTTCTAAATTGTATAACCCTTCCGCCACGGCTTCCTGGTAAACGTCCAGGCTCTTCTGCCATACTAAAGCCTACATAAGGGTTTGGAACAACTTTAATATCATCTAAACTCATTGCAACTTTAGATTTATCAATTTCTCCTGCCTTGCTTGTGTAGCTATATTTATCACCAGCCATAAATGGTTTGTCTGTTCTTACATTGTAAACATCACCAGCTTTAGGATAAATAGGAACAAACTTGGCAACAGTTGTATCTATGCTAATAACTGAATCTGGAGGTTGAACTGCAAAAGTAGTATCAAAGCTAAGAGTATCTGGTCTTAAGCTAAATTTCACTAAATAAGAAACTTCTGATGCTCCACCAGGATTTGTTGGTCTTAGTATAAGCCCTTCACCCCAATCCCATTTGCCATTTTTAGTTTCTGGAGTTTTAGTTTCATCCAACATATAATTAGCTTTTACATAATTACCAAGTGAATCAACTTCTGATATATTTACAATATTAAATGGCACAGATGCTAAACTCATGGCTGGAACACCTAAAACTGAGTCTCCATTATTCCATGAACCATCGGCAGCAGTATCTGCTAAATCTACCCAACGGATTTCCCAATCTGCTCTGTATTGCACATGAGGGGTTCCGATATAATCGGCATTTGAAGTACTCCAAAGTGCAAAATCGATAATGTTAGTTTCAACATTTTCGTTCCATCCAGTTCTTTTTCGACTTAAATCTAGTTTGTCATTTTGAACAAACAATCTCATTCCGTCAAATACTGGATTTGCATCGGAGCTATCAATTAAAACACTATTAGATACTGGGTAAAATCTATATTCAATATTAAAAGCTTCGCCAGCTGGTAAATCATTTGGCTTATTACCCCTAATTTTTCCATCCGATGCTTTAACTATATATTTAGATTTCTTAATAACATTTCCGCCAGCATCTTTAACAACAATGCTACTCTCTTTTATATTTTGTTTCATCAAGTTAACAAATACTGTGTCTTTAGAAATAAAAGAGTCTTTGTTTCCAGTTGAATCGAAAACACTATATCTATCTTTATCGGCAAACTCTATTGTATATAATTTATTTTGCACATCCATTGGTTCAATAATTTTTACAATAAGAGAGCCTGTAGAATTTCCTGCATCTAAATCTGGAACACCACCAACACCAGCTTCGGCATCAACCATGCCTGGAACAGTTTTCATTGGAGTTGCCATTGCTGTGTTTACATCAAATTTCATTTTTCCAGTAACTGGGTCAACATCAATTATTGTTTGTGTTTCAGTTGGTGGAATATCAAATTTTAGCGAACCACCATCATAAGCAGCTAATGCATAATAATAGGTAATTCCATTTGTAACAGTAGAATCGATAAATTCGTGAACTAATCCGCTATTTGAACCTATGTAATACTTAACTCCTCGTCCAAGAAATTCCACTGGATGAAACCCCTTAAGACTATCGTCAAGGTCAAATTGAGCAATACCTTCACCAATAAATGGGTTTCCAAAACCATCAGTAACAGTTTTTACATCTTGAAATTTAGGATCGCGACTTCTGTATATTTTATATCCTTGAAAGTCAAAAGTTCTAATAAATGGGTCAAAAGATTTTTCTGCATAATCGTCCCAAAATAATGTTACTCTACCATCGCCAGGCACAACAGATAAATTTGGCTTGTTTGGTGGTTTAGCAAATCTATAATCAGATTCGAGAATACGAGTTGAAGTTTCTGCGTTTAAGATTAAATGGTCAATATTATTTCCAAAAAGGATAGCCATCGAAAATCTTTGCGACTCACCTAAATCTAAATTTAGTGGACCAGTACCAAAGTTAAAAATGTTATCGCCACCATTAACTAATTCTGCGTCAATAATAAGTGAATCGGATGATAACCAATCCCACATTAAATTATCTTCTTTAGGTACATTTGAACTATTATGATACTGAGCTGCGTGAAAACTGGATAGACCAATTTGATCTGATTCTGAAATATCGCGTAAACCAAAGTTTAACTCGGAACCTGCCCATTTTAATCCAGGTAATCTATCGTCTCCAACAGGTTCGCCAGGGTTATAATCGCCATCGCCATTTATATCAGAGTACCAACCCTGTGATGGAACTCCATCACCTTCGCCATAGTCTGCACCAGGGTAGTTGTCTGAGTCTGGTCCAATTCCATCAATACCAACATCATCTTTAGTTGGGTCCCAATCGCCATCTTCATCACCAGAAAATCTTGGCTTTGGTGCACCGTAAATTTCTGTATATTTTGCAATATCATCTATTCCATCAGTAAGTGGAACGTTAATTCCATCAATATAATATCCAGCACTATTATCTGGAGATTCATCAACTATACCATCATCGTCATTATCTAATCCATCAATATTATTTGAAGGAGATTCTAAAAATTTCCAACCGAAGTAACCAGTAGGTCTTCCAAACATTCCTTTTTGATCTTCATCCCACGAGTAAACCATACTTCTTGCTCTTTGTGGAACATCAGTAAGGCGTAATGAACTACCTAATGGGTCAATAAAATCGGCATAATCATCACTCCAATCGCTCTTTCCACCAACGTGAGGATCTCCGTGCATACCAAAAAATATATTTTCTAATTTTTTCTCACTTGCATTGGTAACGGTATAAACAAGAAACATAATATCTTCGGCAAGAGAATTATTAAATTGTAATACTCTTACTTCCATATCTAACCCCAATCCTCCAATAGTAGAATCGGAAGGGAAAGGAGTATAATCCCATTCTTGGTCAGAAAAGTCGTCCACAACATAGTAAACTTCTTCATCAGGAGCAGATGCTTGGTCGCCAAGAAATGCTGGCCAAATATATTTACCCAACTCAGTGCTGTACCATCTATCTGGCCACGAATCTGGTTTGCCGTCACCATCCGTATCGGCAATACCAAGCCGAGCAATCTCTTTTTGATCTATATCCACATAACCAGATTTGGGTAACCAACCCCATTTTTGAGTTCCATCACTATTGTAATCCCCTTGTCCTGTAAGAATAAATGAATCGGAATTCATTTTAATAGAATCGCCATTATC
This sequence comes from uncultured Ignavibacteriales bacterium, assembly GCA_947311785.1. Classification (GTDB taxonomy): domain Bacteria; phylum Bacteroidota; class Ignavibacteria; order Ignavibacteriales; family Melioribacteraceae; genus 1-14-2-50-31-20. The sequence continues at coordinate 15,699 of CAMZLW010000020.1, forward strand.
ACCAACTACATGTGCAGCGGCAAGTGGACCAAATTCAAATCCGTATCCTAAACCATTCCAAACTAAATCGCCAGTATTGGGTAAAGTGTTAGGTTTACAAATTGAAGCATAATTATATAGTATAGTTGTAATTTTATTACCATTAATTATGGATTCTTTGATATATTTTTTTTCACCATTTACTTTGAATATTTTAGGTGAATACATATCTCCTAATATTCTTTTTGCATCTTCAACAGACATCTCCTTGTAAATTGGATATCCATTTTCATCTACCCTTTGAGCAAAGGCTTTTGAAACCACAAAGAGCATTAATGCTAAGAATAGAAATATTTTCAATTTCATTTTCATATTTATCTAACCTCTATCTTATTTAAAATTAAGTGAAAAACCGAGTCTTACTTCTCTAGGAGCATTTACTCTTTCTGGTCTTCCTGAATAAAAATTATCAAGTTCGCTCTCATTAAACAAACCAGTATCGCCACGTTTAATTCTGTTTCTTATTTGATTAAACTGGTTTGGATAAATGGTTTCATCAATTGTGCTAAGGGCTCTACCAGTGCTAGAATAAACAGAAAGTTCATTTTGTACATCAAGCACATTGCTTACCCACAAAAATACCGACCAATCGAAATCGCCCATTTTGAAGAATTTTTCAAATTTGAAATCAAGATTGTGTTGTAATGGTTGTCCCGCAGAACGTTGTTCAAATGTTATAGGAACAACTGTTGATGGATAGGCTGGAGTATAAGGCTTTCCAGATTGCAAGTTAAAGATTAAACCCAAGGTCCAATTATTGTAATCGTATAAACCAAATGTAATATTAACTACATGCGATCTATCGAAACTAAGAGGCACTAAGTATGTTTCAGCTTGCTCGCCTGATGCTTCACTAAAAAAGAGTTCGTCTGCAGGTTCTGTTCTTTGACCTTCTGCAATTTGATAAGTATAATCTAGTGAACCGTAGAACATATCACCTTTATTTCTTCTTCTCTCTAATCTAAAAGAAACTCCACGAACATTTGAATATGCGAGATTTGTTAGAACTTTATATTCTCGTGTTCCAGAAAATGTTTTAACTGTTTGGAAATAAATATAGTCTCTAACATCTTTATAATACCCAGTTAGCTCTAGCTTAAGATTACTTGTAAGCTGTTGTTGCAAGCCAAGCTCGTATTGAATTGAACGTTGCATTTCAACATTTGCATTTCCAAAAGTAGGACGTGAGCCAGCGTTTGTAACAAAGAAGTTATCATTTCTGTATAGCTTAGACAGACTACCATTTTGATAAAAATGTCCGTAAGAAAATCTAATAACAGACTCGGCAGTTATTGGATAAGAGATTGAAATCCTTGGTGAAAAATAATGCTTTGCTTTAGTATCTTTCAAGTTAGCATCCATTCTACCAGAAACTGAATCTTCTAACTCGGCACTTAAATTATCGTTGTATTTTGATTTAGCATCAAAGTACTCGTAACGTAAACCAACATTAAGAATAAAACTATTTGCCAATTCCATTTTATCAACAAGATATATAGCTGCATCAACTGGCTTTTTTGAATAATCAGTTAACAAAGCTTCGGATGTAGGCTTCTGCTGAATAAAACTATCGTGATTTCCATACAATAAAGAATCCCTCGAAATTTTATTTCCGTCGGCATTTAGAAATTGAAGACTATAACCTTCGTAATCTAATTGATGCTGACGAGCTTCAAAGCCAAATTTGAATTCATGATTTCCCATTTGAGAAACCATATCTCCTTTGAAAGTCATTGTTGTTGTTTTTCTATCACTCCTCCAAAGATTTGTTCCACCAGCAACATAGCCAGTATTAGCAATACCTAACTGATAATTTGCTGGAAGATACCGTGGGTCGTTTATATCTTCGTAAAGATAATACTTAGCAGTATTGAAACCATACGAAGCTTTAAGAGTATAGAACATATTTTGATTTACTGTATGAGTTAAATCTAAAGTTTGAATTAAACCATCAGAATAACTAGTACCAACACCATCAGGGTTAAACTTCCAAGCCCTATTATATCTTTTCGATTCGCCCTTATTATATACAGCCTCGTAGCGTAATTTAATAAGTGAACTAATATTAAAAATTAAATTACCTTGTAAGTTAAAATTAGTTCTCGGATTCATTTGAACATACGAACTATCGCCTGTACGCTTACCTGTTGCTGTTGAATCCTTGGTATAAGGATTAAACCAATATGGGTCGGTTGCTCGTCCTGCTCTTGGGTCATTTTCACCTAAAAAATCATTAGGACTCAAATATGAATCTGTTGTGTTATACAAACGAAGTCCTTCGTACAAACCATTATAATTTTCATAAACTCCAGAAACAAAAAACTTAACAGAATTGGAGACAATTGGTCCGCCAAAAGTTGCTTCAAGTCTTCCTCTGTTTAATGGATTTATATCATCAATGTTTGGAAAAAGTTCAGTTCTATTAGTTAAGTAATCACCAGCGTAACCACGTAAACTAAATGTGAACTTATTACCACCTTCGCGAGTAACGTAATTAACAATACCAGAAAGGGCATTTCCGTACTCAGCACTAAAAGTACCGCTCGAAACTGAAACTTCTTGAACAGCGTTAGTTGCAAGCCCTACAGAACGCGAGTTTCCGTATGGGTCATTTAACGAAATTCCATTTAAAGTGTATGCAGTTTCGTTTCCAAACCCACCACGCATATGAATAGAGCCATCATCACCAACAGTAACACCAGCTTGCAATTTAATTACATCGCTAATTTGGTCAACTGGTAATTCTTGAATTGTTTCGGCATTTATCGATACTGTGGGGTTTGTTAAATCTTGCCTAATAAGTGGGTCTCTAATACCTTGAACAATAACAGCATCCATTGTAACAGAGCCACTACTAAGTTCAAATTCGAGGCGAGTTGTAAAATCGACGTTTATCCTAACGTCCTTAATTGATACTTTTTGAAATCCAACAACCGAAGCTGTAACCGTATATAATCCTGGTGCAACATTAAGGATTACAAAGTTACCATCAATATCAGTTGCGGCACCCATTGTTGTTCCATCAACAAAAACATTTGCAAATGGAAGGGGTTCACCAGTCTCTTTATCCTTTACAGTACCCGCTATTTTTCCTGCACTACCAGCAAACAGTAGCGAAGATGCAAATATTGTTAAAAAGAAAAGTGACAAAAGTAGATGTTTTTTCATAAAAAAAACCTCTCGAGTAAGTTATGTAGTAGTTAATAGTATTATTATAATATCCTAAAATCCGATGTGTTTAAGATACTATAACAAATTGTTTTTAGCAATTATATGTATAAATTTTGTAGAATAAATTAAATATTTATTCATTGAGGCTTTGGCATAAGTATTTTGATGAAAACTAGCAATTAAGTTTGGAAGTGAGTAAAAATTATTTTGCTTCTTACCTCTTACTAATGAGGTTAATTTAAGAGTACGAAAGATATTTAGAGCACACCCCCTCTCAAGAGCAATGGTATTAACTAAAGCAGAGTTTTCTTAATCTTACTCCTAATAATAATTCTTAGTCTAAAGTAGATTAGGAGTAAGTTATAAGATTAAAATTTTTATTCACACATTCTTAAGTTTACACCATTGCTCACAAAAGGGACTTTTTACTGCTCCTTCGGAGCAGTCGTTTATATTTCCCCTCTTGAGAGGGGAAGATGCTTTAGCATCAGGGGTGTGTTCTTGCTTAAGTTGACACCATAGACATCTTTCCTCTTCCCCTCAAATTAGTTTTTCAATCCATACTTTAATAATTTAGAAGTACTGATTTAAATAAATAATTGGAGTTAAAATATGTCAACATTGATGGTATCGGTTTCAGGAGTTAGAGGAATAGTGGGTGATGGACTTGACCCAAATACGCTTATAAAATATGTATCTGCTTATGCCGATTATTGCGGAGGCAAAATTGTTGTTGGTCGCGATGCACGTATTACTGGCGAAATGGTTTACCATCTTGTTGTTGGAACTCTTATTGCAAAAGGCATTGATGTTATTGATATTGGAATTACTCCAACACCAACAGTATTGCTTACAGTCAATAAAGAAGGGGCTTCGGGAGGAATTGCAATTTCTGCAAGTCATAATCCAAACGAATGGAATGCTCTAAAGCTTTTAAATAACAAGGGCGAATTTATGTTCCCCGAAGAGCACAAAGAATATATTGATATGTTAGAAACTAGCAACAGCTATGTAAGTTGGGAAAAACTTGGAAAACTTACAGTTGATAACTCGGCACTTCAAAAACATATTGATGCGATTGTTAATATGAAATACATTGACGTTGAAGCAATACGAAAAAGAAAATTTAAAGTCCTTTTGGATTGCGTTAATGGTGCTGGCGTTTACGTTATGCCACAGCTACTAAAAGAATTTGGCTGTGAAGTTGTGGAATTCGATTGTGAGAAAACTGGAATTTTTACACGCAAACCAGAACCACTACCCGAAAATTTAATTGGAACAATGGAAGCAGTAAAAAAACATGGAGTAGATTTAGCAATTGTTGTTGACCCCGATGTTGATAGACTTGTTTTAATTACCGAAAAAGGTGAACCTTTTGGTGAAGAAAATACAATTTCGCAATCGGTAAAATTTGTTCTCTCAAAAGAGAAAGGTAACTCGGTTGTTAATCTATCTACAACTCGCACAGTGGATGATGTTGCAAAATCTTTTGGATGCGAAGTTTTCCGCTCACCAGTTGGCGAGGCAAATGTTGTAAAAAAAATGAAGGAAGTTAATGCCGTTATTGGTGGCGAAGGTAGTGGTGGCGTTATATTTCCTGCACTACACTACGGACGCGATGCACTTGTTGGAACTGCAATTATACTTCAAAACCTTTTAGAGTTTGGTGGAACTTTAAGCGAGTTAAAATCAGAATTGCCACAGTATCACATTGCTAAAGCAAAAATTGAAGTTGGCAAAAGGAACCCAGATGAAGTAATTAAAAAATTAGAAGAGAAATATTATAACGAAAACATAAATACTTTGGATGGATTAAGAATTGACTTTGCTGACCATTGGGTGCATTTCAGAAAGTCAAACACCGAGCCAATTATTAGATGTATTGTTGAAGCCGAAACAGAAACTGAGGCAAATGAATTTATTAAAAAATATTTTGCCGAGTTAAGTTAAAAACAAGTTGGCTACATATTTAACCCCAATTATGCAATAGGATTGGAAAGAACAAGACCCAGATTAAGAATTATCAATGCATAAGACGACCTGCCCCGCCTTAGCTGGAGTTAGGGAT
>CAMZLW010000021.1 GCA_947311785.1 uncultured Ignavibacteriales bacterium
AATTTTAATTTTGACTCTGAATTGCTGCACTACATTGGCGATGCGAACCAAAATATCATATTATAGGATATAATCAAATTTTCTAAACGCTATAGAGCAATATCTCAATTGCCGAGAGCCAAGTTGGGTTAAGTTTTTATTTCATAATTTAGTTGAAGTATTTAAAGTTAATTTTTTAATAAATGTGCTTGCGGTTTGCGTCTCATAAGGTCTTTCAAAGGCAGACGCTTCATATACAAAGCCGTAGAGACGATTTGGTAAATCGTCTCTACTTATTTTAGAAGTCCTTTAAATATTTTTACATCGTGAGTTTATGAAACGTGTTACTTTGTTAACTTTTTAGGAACAGTAAAAACTTTATCTAAAATTCCATTTTTACTAGCATCAAAATAACTTTCCATATTTGTAGATGAATTTATAACCATAACAGAATCGGCTTGCAGAAGGTTAATTGTTACAAACATTGAATCGGAGGTCTGTATCTTTACCGATTTTTTTACATCGCCTGTAGTAAAATTATCTACAAATTCTGAACTTGTTAATTTTGAAAGTGTGCGTAAATAGTTCTCAGTTTTTAAAGAATCAGTTACGCTATTATTAATTTTCCATTTGTTTTCAACTTTTTTTAATTCAAACGAATCTTTTGGATAATTAAATTTTAATGATTTCCAATTCTTATAATTTTCGTTTAAAATATTGTTATTCCTAAAAAAGTTCACATCCTTATTAAAAGTCATTTCCAAAAAACCTTCCGTTTCGTAAACCTCATTTTCATCCGATAAACGAACATACGAGTTTATTGAACGTGGCTGTTGGAAAGTAAACTTGCCTAGTATTATGTCTAATACTTTATTTGAGTTTTCAAAAACTTTTACACTTGTAGAATTTTCCCCTACTTCAAATTCATTCCATTTGTTTTTATTTTTAGAAACTATCCTTTTGGCTTTTATTTTTTGAAGAGTTGAAAATAGTTCGTTCACTTTCTTTTTAGGAACCGAGGCAAATTTATTGTCTGTAAGTTCTACTTTCCAAGAAGAATTATTTTTAACAAGTTTAACCTCATTTCCTTTTTGTGATTTTGGTTTAATCACAATTTTTGTAACTGCCGAAGTATCGATGCTAACAATTTCGGACTTAAATGTTTTTTCCTTCCTTCCACCATCGCCTATGTATAAATATAATACTGCAACGGTAAGAAGAGTTAAAATTATACCAAGTGTTTTTGTAGATTTTAAATTAAACATAGTCAATATTCATTAGTTGTTTTTTAATTCGTTTTCTGATATTCCAACGGTAAATTCCATAAAGGATAATTAAAACAATTGGAAATAAAAAGTTAAAATATTTAAGCAAGGTTTTTGTTCCGTTCTCAAGGTTTGGGTCTATTGGGCGTGATGTTATACCTTTTGTGCGCAAGTCAATTAAGCCCGTATCATCCGAAAGAAAATCTATTGAGTTTACAAACAGATTTACATTATCGGGTTGTAGTTGCTGAGCTTGCTGCCCTATGCCATTAACAACAAAATCTCCATCCGAAAAAAGAACAAGCTTGCTGTTTGTATTACCTGCTAATTTTCCTTCAGCAATAATTGCCACGGGAAGATTGGATTGCATGAAATCCGATTTTTTCCACTTTTTGTTTATATCAAAATAAATAGGTGGTGTTTGCGTTCCAGTATTTTGCGATGTTGTTGCAAGTGGAATAACAGAAATTGAAGAATCCTTTGTTGCAATTTTTATTGAACTAGCAAAGGGAAATACTACTGTTTCTAATCCCTTGGTTATTGGATGATCAGCAAAAGTTGAAATTTTTGGCAAATACGGAAATTGAACAGGTAAATTCATAACAAACATACCTTGTTGCTGACGCACCATAATGCTACCACTATTTGAATCGATGATGAAATTATTTTCAAGTTCAATTCCTTTATCAGCAAGCCATTTTTCAAATCCTGTATTTATTGAACTTCCCTGAACTTTTTGCAAATCGCCATTAACACGGTTAAGTGCAAGAACTATATTTCCACCATTTTCCATAAAGTCGTCCAACTGTTTAAAATACCTATCTGGAATAGAATCTGTTGGTGCCACAACTGCAATAGTTTTATATTTATTAGAAATTGATGAGGTATCTGAAAACTCAAAAGTTTCAACATTATAAAGAACCGATAGTTGTTGCTTTACTTGTTGCAGTTCGGCAAGAGCTGGAATTCCATATCCCTGCAAAAATCCTATTTTAGGTTTTGTTTCTAATGTAAGTTTTTTGATGTTTGTAGAAAGAGCAAATTCCATTGCAGCACCAGGTTGAATAAACGGAATAACCTCTTTCTTATCACCAAACTGAAGTATGGCACCAAGATAAGCCCGTTGCTGTTTTGTTTGGTCTCGTTCACGAACATTAATCATAATTGGCTGTACTCCATTTTGTTGAGCTTCCATTTCTGTTTGCTGGTCAACATTTGGATTAATAAACTCGTAAACAACATTTCCGTCCGATTGATTTGAATATTCAATAAGCAAATCTCTAAAATCGGTTCTAACCTTAGCTATATCTGGTGGTAAATTTTCAGAGAAGTAAGCTTTTACGGTAACAGTGTTCTCTAAATTTTCCAAAATATCTTTTGTTGCATTACTTAAACTATAACGCTGATCTTCGGTAAAATCTAAGCGGAAAAATATTTTTGCCGCAAACAAGTTTAGCACAACAACAATTGCTATTACCAAAGCTCCATTTGATTGTAATTTTTTTCGTGTTAACATATCAATTATTATCCCTATAACATTTTGTCTATTAATTCATTTTAACTTTTTATTTATTCAGCAATATTTCTTTTTGATAAAATCTGCTGAGCCAAAAACAACCCTAAAAATGTGATTGACAAAAAGTATATTAAATCTTTACTGTCAATTACTCCTCGTGAGATTGATTCAAAGTGGGTTGATAAGCTCAAATAATTAAAAAACAATCCCATATTTCCTGTAAAACTTGAAGCAAGAACATTAAAAATTATCAGAAAAAAAACTCCAATAAAAAGTGAAAGCAAAAATGCTACAATCTGATTATTTGTAATACTGCTTGCAAAAATTCCAATGCTTATGAAGGTCATACTCATTAAAATCATACCAAAATAACCAAGCCAAACTGCTGCGTGGTCAATAGGTCCAATTGCCCAAATTGTAATATAATATGGAAGTGAAAGAGCCAATGCTACAACAACCAAAAGAACAACGGCAAAAAATTTACCAAGTATAACTTGAAAATCGGAAACAGGTTTTGTTAGCAACAACTCCATTGTGCCTGATTTTTTTTCCTCTGCAATCATTTTCATTGTTAGTGCGGGTATAAAGAAGAACAGAGTCCAGTATGCAATGGAAAAAAAGGGTTGCAAAGTTGCTTGTCCAATAAAAAAGATGTCGGAACCATAAAGCCATGTGAAAAATCCTGTTAAGCCCAGAAATACTGTAATTAAAATGTAAGCGGAAAGTGAATCGAAAAAAGATTTAAGTTCGCGCTTTGTAATTATCCAAATTTCATTCATTTTTGATAATCCTTTTTGAATTTGTTATTTTACTAAATAAATGTGAAATTATAGTTTGCTAATTAGTTGTTAAATCTCTAAATATATCTTCCAGTTTTGTTTCTAATGGTGTCATTTCAGTTAGTACCCAATTATTTTTTACGCAAAGATTAAAAATGCTTTTCCGTGATGAAAGACTATCTTTGCTGTTAATGATAAATGTGTTTGGGGTTTCGGGTACAGGGTCAACCATCGAAACAGAATCTAGTTTACTAATTCCATTATAAATTTCATCCGAGTTTGTAGCTTCTGTTACTTGTACACGTAAAATTTCTTCGCCTTGGGCTTGTTTACGGAGCGTTGCGGCTGTTCCATCTGCTACAATTTTACCATCGTTGATAATTAAAATTCTATCGGATGTTGCTTCAACTTCGGGCAAAATATGAGTGCTTAAAATTACTGTTTTTTCGCGTCCTAGTTCACGAATTAGTTTCCGAATTTCTACAATCTGATTTGGGTCTAACCCAGTTGTAGGCTCATCCAAAATTAATATTTCGGGGTCGTGAATCATTGCCTGTGCAAGTCCAACACGTTGCTTATACCCCTTTGAAAGCTCCCCAATGTTTTTATGCTTTTCAGCATTTAGCCCTGTTTTACGCACCATTGCCATAACGCGTTCTTGAACTTTGCTTGTTGGAACTCCGTGTAGCCTTGCAGCATATTCCAAATATTCAAGCATGGGCATTTCGTAATAGAGTGGATTACTTTCGGGCAGATATCCTATCTTTTTCTTAATTTCATTTTGGTTTTCGTGAATTGATAATCCATTTACTTTTACATCCCCATCGGTAGGAGCCATAAAGCAAGTGATTATTTTCATAGTTGTAGTTTTTCCTGCTCCGTTAGGACCAAGAAAACCAACTATTTCGCCCGTTTTAACCTCGAACGAAATGTTGTTCACGGCACGTTGTGTGCCATACTTTTTGGTAAGGTTTTCAACTAAAATTCCCATAGTCTCTTTTTTTTGATTGATGAAATATTATTTTTTTAAATTCGATTGTTTTTACAATTTTATAAAAAATAAAGTTCCCAATTAATAATGTTTTTTTAAGTGGTAAAGTTTTTAGTTTACTATGTATTGTATCTTAAGATTCACTAAATTACACAGATGAATAAAATTAATAAATAAAGGTATTGTAATGACAGATTATAAGATTATTTGGACAAAAATTGACGAAGCCCCAGCATTGGCAACATATTCTTTGCTTCCAATAGTTAAAGCTTTCACAAAAGGAACAGGCATTAATTTTGAAACAAAAGATATTTCTCTTGCTGGTAGAATTATTTCGCTCTTTCCCGAAAACTTAACAGATGGACAAAAAATATCCGATAACCTTTCACAGCTTGGCGAAATAGTAAAATCGCCAGAGGGTAATGTTATTAAACTGCCAAACATTAGTGCATCAATTACTCAACTTCAAGCGGCTATTGCAGAACTTCAAAGCAAGGGTTACAACATTCCAAGTTATCCAGAAGAACCTAAAAATGATGAAGAGAAAGCTCTTCAAACAAAATTTGCAAAAGCTCTAGGTTCTGCTGTAAACCCAGTTCTTCGCGAAGGAAACTCTGACCGTAGAGCTGCTACTGCGGTTAAGAAGTTTGCACAAAAATTCCCACATAAGATGATGAAACCTTGGCCAGAGAGTGGGTCTAAATCCCGCGTTACTCATATGACAGAAAAAGATTTTTACGGAAGCGAAAAATCGGCAACTATGGATGAAGCTTGCGATGTTAGAATAGAGTTTGAAAATACTAACAACGAAGTAACAGTTCTAAAAGAAAAACTTTCGTTATTAGAGGGCGAAGTAATAGATGCATCTGTAATGAATGTTGTTGCACTTCGTAAGTTTTATGCGGAGCAAATTGAAGATGCAAAAAAAGATGGAGTTCTCCTTTCGTTACATCTTAAAGCTACAATGATGAAAATATCCGATCCAATTATGTTTGGGCATGCTGTTTCTGTTTACTTTAAAGATGCCTTAGATAAACACGCCGATACTCTTAAAGAGATAGGAGCCAATGTTAACAACGGTTTAGCCGATGTTCTTGGTAGGTTAGATAGACTTAGTGCGGATAAAAAAGCAGAAATTGAAGCCGATATTGCAAAAGTTTACGAAACACAACCTCAATTGGCAATGGTAGATTCTCGAAAAGGGAAAACAAATTTACACGTTTCAAATGATGTAATTATTGATGCCTCAATGCCAAACGTAGTTCGTGATGGTGGCAAAATGTGGAATAACGATGACGAACTTCAAGACGTTATAGCAATGATTCCTGATCGTAGTTATGCTACTATCTACAAAGAAATAATGGAATATGCTAAACGCAATGGTCAGTTTAACCCAGCAACAATGGGGGCTGTAGCCAATGTTGGTTTGATGGCACAAAAAGCAGAAGAATATGGTTCGCACGATAAAACTTTTGAGGCAGTTTCTAACGGAACAATTAGAGTAGTTGATACAAATAACAAAACTATTCTTGAGCAAAATGTTGAGGCTGGAGATATTTTTAGAATGTGTCAAGCGAAAGATTTACCTATCAAAGATTGGGTAAAACTTGCAGTTAGCAGAGCAAAGGCATCTGGCACACCAGCAATTTTCTGGTTGGATGAAAACCGCGGACACGATGCAGAAATAATTAAAAAAGTAAATAAATATTTGCCAGAACACGATACAACTGGTCTCGACATCCAAATTATGGAACCAGTGGAAGCAATGAAATTTACACTTGAACGCGTACGTAAAGGGTTAAATACAATTTCGGTTACTGGAAATGTGCTTCGCGATTATCTTACAGACCTTTTCCCAATTCTCGAATTAGGTACAAGTGCAAGAATGCTTTCAATTGTTCCATTGCTTAATGGTGGTGGATTATTTGAAACTGGTGCTGGCGGTTCTGCCCCAAAACATGTTCAACAATTAATAAAAGAAGGTCATCTCCGATGGGATTCTCTTGGCGAGTATTGTGCAATTGTTCCTTCGCTTGAAATGATTGCAAAAAAATCGGGCAATGTAAAAGCATCTCTACTTGCAGAAACTTTAGATGTTGCAGTTGGTTCATATTTAGAAAACGGGAAAATGCCATCGCGTAAAGTTAACGAAATTGATAATAGGGGAAGTTCATATTACCTTGCTATGTATTGGGCAGATGCTCTTGCAACACAAACCAAGGATGCAGAAATACAAGCTCGTTTTACTAAAGTTGCTAAAGATTTAAAAGATAACGAAGCCAAAATAACCGAAGAACTTATTGCTGCTCAAGGTAGCCCAGTTGACCTTGGTGGATACTATCTGTTAAATGATGCGCTTACAGAAAAAGCTATGCGTCCTAGTGCAACACTAAATGCAATTATTGATACAATGTAAATTGAAGTTTAACAACATCTCATCTAATTGTTTTTAGGTGAGATGTTTTAATAGAAGGATTTGTATAGCCTAACAAGATGTGTCATGCTGAACTTGTTATTTTCTTTTTATTTTGGAGTGAAAAATGAAAACAAAATTCATTCAACTTTCAACACCAATATTTTTTCTAATATCTGTTTTAGTTGGATTTGCTTGTAGTGATTTAGGCTCTAATAATTCAAACTTTAGACCCCGTGATAATTTTTACAAAGTTACTATTGAACAAGGTGTTTGGGGAAATGTTTGGTTCTGGGAAGGCGATTTTATGCCAACAACCGACAATTCCTCTAATGGAAGGATTACGGCTGTTGAGAGAGAAATTTATGTTCACGAGGCAACTGTAGATAGTATGCTTGTGCCACAAAATGGGGTGTTCTATACAGAAATAAACTCCAAATTAATTGCAACTATTTACTCAGATGAAGATGGCTTTTTTCAAATTACTCTTGAACCAGGAAAATATAGTTTTTTTGTTAAAGAAAATTCAAAATTTTATGCAAATAGTTGGGATAGCGAGGGGCATGTTTTATCGGCAAAAGTTACAAATAGCAAAGTAACAAAACGTCAAATTGACATAACATACAAAGCTACATATTAAATGAATATCAAAAACACATTAAAAACAATTGGACCAGGAATACTCTTTGCTGGGGCAGCAATTGGTGGTTCGCATTTAATTCAATCTACAAGAGCTGGTGCAAACTACGGAATGGATTTACTGTGGGCTATTCTTTTAATAAACATTTTAAAATATCCGTTTTTTGAATTTGCCCAACGTTTCACTGCCGCTACAGGTTTAAGCATAATTGATGGATACAGAAAGCTTGGCAAAACAGTTGTTTGGATATTTTTTATTCTAAATATTTTTACTTCGGTTATTACAGGTGCTGCGGTTTCTCTTGTTACAGCAGGTTTATTGGCAAATTTACTTGGGTTACAATACTCACTTTCGTATTTAACAGGAGTTGTGCTTGTAATAACATTAGTTCTATTAGCTATCGGAAAATATTCTGCATTAGATACACTAATGAAAATTATGGTTTCAGTTTTAGCCGTTACAACTATTATCTCCGTTTTTGTTGCACTCGGCTCAGACGCCTCGCTTGGTTTGAAAGAAAGCACAAAACCAGAATTGTGGAACGCCACAGGAATTGCCTTTTTGTTAGCCTTAATGGGATGGATGCCTGCACCAATTGAAATATCTGTTTGGCCATCACTCTGGGCATTAGAACGGACGAAGCAGACAAAATACAAACCTAAATTTAAAGAAGCTTTATTCGATTTTCATCTTGGGTATATTACCACAACTGTAATGGCTCTCTTTTTTCTATCGCTCGGTGCATTTGTAATGTTTGGCTCTGGCGAAATATTTTCAAATAGTGGAATTGTTTTTTCTGGTCAGCTTGTATCGTTATATACCAAAACCATTGGGTCGTGGAGTAAAATTTTAATTTCATCAATTGTTTTTATAACAATGTTTAGCACAACTTTAACCGTCTTTGATGCATATCCTCGTGCACTTACTGGTTCACTTAAAAAACTATTTGAAAACATTCCAATTAAATCTCAAATATTAAATATTTCTTTTGGAATTGTAATGGCAATTTTAGGAACCCTAATTGTTGTTTTATATACTAGTGGATTAAAAACCCTACTCGATTTTGCTACTATTATTTCATTTCTTGTGGCTCCAGTTTTTGCAATAATTAATTACAGAGTTGTAACAGCTAACTTTATGCCCAAGGAATATCGCCCAAAACTGTGGCTAAAAATTTTAAGTTGGTGCGGAATTATATTTCTTATTCTTTTTTCATTCTTGTTTATTGTCACCAAAATTCTTTAGCCCCTTTCTGCAAACTGAAGAAAAACCATCCACTTGTAGCACAGATTAGTAATCTGTGCTTTTTTTATTCTAGTTTCTAAACCCTTTACCAAATCCACCACTCGGCTCTAACTCAAAGAGCTTATTTTACAGAAGCTTTATTTGGGAAACAAAAGTAAGTCCGCAAAAACCTTATTACGTTAAGGTTAAGCGTGCGAGCTAAAGCACCCTGAACATCAGGCTGGGCTAAAAGGTTAAATGAGATAAAAAAAGGTAATATGAATAAATAATAAAATTCTTTTCACAATTATTCCATAGTATTTTGTTGGAAGAAAGCTAACGCAACAAAGATACTTTTAAGGCATTTCAATTGCAAAAGTGAAACAAGCATAAAAAGGGTTGTGTGAAAAGTCCGATTCAAAAAAAACAGTTTTGACCCAGTATTGCTGAACTTAATCCTACTGGTTGACTTTTATAAATAATTGCGTGAAGTTTGGGTTTGATAAAAATTAAAGTTTCCCAATATGCTTCAGGTTATGCAAATAATGTCCTACTGGTTACTGCTGTTATATTTTATAACTTTTGCTGTATATTCTTACGACTTTTTTGCTGACAAGAAATTTTTACACAATGCAAAAAGACTTTTTCTCTTTGTAACATTGTTGCTACATGCTATCTATCTTGTTGAGCGAACTATTTTTCTTGGTCATTTGCCCATTGTAACACAGTTCGAAATTTTCTCCCTACTAGCTTTTGCTATTGGGTTTACTTATTTCATGCTTGAGCTATTAACTGACATAAGAGGAACTGGGGCTTTTATTCTAATTTTTTCATTTATTTTTCAAACTCAAGCCACTTTATTTATTAAAGATGATTACTTGGCAAATACTCTTTTGCAAAACTACCCACTTGGAACGCACGTTATTACAGCAATTCTTGGATTTTCAGCAATATCAATTGCCTCTGCGTATGCTTTAATGTATTTACTGCTCTACAAAAATATAAAGACCAATAAATTCAGCACCATTTTCAAACGACTTCCAAACTTGGAAATTTTGGAGCTTCTTAATTTTTATGCAATTATTATAGGATTTGTTCTCTTAACAATTGCAATTGTAATTGGGTTTACTTGGTTGCCTTCTGCCTTTCCAACGTTTAGTTATTGGGATCCTAAAATTATTGCTACGCTAATTGTGTGGCTAATTTACGGTGTGGAAATTATTTTAAAGTCTCGCAAGAACATTATCGGACAAAGATTTGCTAAATTTTCTCTTTATGGATTTATCTTTTCAATCCTTTCTTTACTGTTTACTAGCACTATACTAAACAGTTTTCACGATTTTGCTAATTAAGATTTAAAATATTTTTCATGGATATTCTTGGCATTTCAATAAATCATAAAACTGCATCTATTGCATTGAGAGAAACTCTTCATCTAAGTGTTGATGAGATAAAAGAGTTTATTCCAATTCTAAAGGAGAACGTTTTTTCGGAAGGCTTTATTCTTTCTACGTGCAATAGAACCGAGATTTTTGGAATCCCGAAACATGATAATGTAACTTATAAAAGTATCCAAAATTGCTTGTTGAAATTTAAACACGTTGAAGGTTTATCGTCAGAACATTTTCTAAATTACTTTTCGTGCAGTGCAGTAAAGCATATTCTGGAAGTTGCTTCTTCGATTGATTCACTAATTGTTGGTGACGGACAAATCCATGGACAGGTAAAAGATGCATTTCATCTATCAAACGAATTAGATTTTTCAAATACTATATTTCACAAACTTTACGAGACTTCTGTAAGGGTTGGGAAACGTTCAATCTCCGAAACCCTAATAGGGCAAGGTGCTGTAACTGTTAGCTTTGCGGCAATAAAAGTTCTTGAAAAAATATTTTCTTCTTTCGAGTCTAAAAGTGCATTGGTTATTGGTGCTGGTGAAACTGGTGCCTTAGCTACTGTTCATCTTAAAGAAAAAGGAATAGGAAAATTATCCATCGCAAATAGGACACTATCAAAAGCAGAAAGTTTAGCAAAAAAAGTTGGTGGAAGTGTAATAGATTTTAATTTGTTAAGCAATTCTCTTGAAGAGTTTGATATTATTGTTAGTGCTACTAGCTCTGATAATTATATTATTGAATATGAAGAAGTTAAATTAATGATGAAGAAGCGTAAAGGTGCTCTTGCGTGTATTATGGATATTGCTGTTCCGCGCGATGTAAATCCTAAAGTTGCAAAGCTTGATGGAATGTTTTACAACGACATCGATTCCTTAAATGTAATTGTTAATGAAAATTTGCAAAAGCGAAAAAGAGAAATTCCAGAAGTAAATAAAATTATTATGGAAGAGATGACAACGTTCTTTAAGTGGTCTAACACATTGGATGTTGTTCCAACAATAAAGGATTTTCGTGATTTCTTTGAAGAAATTAGGCTTGATGAAATTGGGAAGATTCGCCACAAAGTACACGATTACGAATTTGAGAAAGTTGATAACATGACAAAAAGAATTATTGGACGAATACTACACTACCCAACTAAAAATTTGAAAAGACTCTCTGAAACTGGAACTGATTACGAAACAGCAAAAAAATATTCCGATATAGTTCGCGAACTATTTAACTTGGATAAGAGAAATAATGGAAAAGAATAAATTGAGAAAAGAGAAAATAATTATTGGAACTCGTAAAAGTGAATTAGCCCTTTGGCAGGCTCACTTTGTAAAAAAAGAGATTGAGAAAAAGTTTAAATCAGTGGAAGTGATAATTAAAAAAATTAGCACAAAGGGTGATAAAATTTTGGATGTTGCTCTCTCTAAAATTGGCGATAAAGGTCTGTTCACAAAAGAGATTGAGAACGAACTCCTTGCTGGCACTGTAGATTTAGCCGTTCACAGCTTAAAAGACCTTCCAACCCTGTTACCCAAAGGCTTAGAGCTTGCGGCAGTTACTAAACGCCACGATGTGGAAGATGTTTTGATTGCAAATAAAAAGCGTGTTACGTTAGATAAATTGCCACAAGGTGCAACAATAGCAACGGGTTCCTTACGCAGAGCAAGTCAGATTTTACATTTGCGTCCAGATATAAAAATTGTTGAAATTAGAGGAAATGTTCAAACACGATTAAAGAAGTTTGCAGCATCCAAGTGGGATGGAATGATTCTCGCCCGTGCTGGCTTAGAGAGATTAAAATTGAAAAAACATATTTCCTCTGTAATTCCAGTTGAACAAATTATTCCTGCAGTAGGACAAGGTGCCGTAGCAATTGAAATTTCATCAAAAAATAAATTTGCAAAAGAGATTGCACAAGGCATTCATGATTCTGTAACACAAGTTACAATCTCTGCAGAACGTGCTTTCCTTAAAACTCTAGGTGGCGGATGCCAAGTGCCTATTGGAGCTTATGCACAACTAAAAAGTAACGGATTATATTTAAACGGATACGTTGGTTCTCCAGATGGGACAATCACTTTTACAAAAACAATCCGCGGTAAAAAAAGTGATGCAGAAAAACTTGGCAAAAACCTTGCAAAGGATATTTTAAAAGCTGGTGGTAAAAAAGTTTTATTGGAAGTTTACGAGCAAAAATGATTTGGGATAAAATAAATATTTTATATACTGGTCTTAGTGGAAATGATTCTGCATTGCAATCATTGGTTAATTTAAAGAAAGTTAATTTTATCCATTTTCCAACCATTGAAATTGAAGAAGCTAAATTATCACGAGAAGAAAGAGAAAAAATTGCTGGTGCAGATAATTACGATTTTATAATTTTTACCTCTAGTAATGCCGTAAAATATTTTTTGCAAAATTATAAAAATAATTTTGCAAAACTAAATTGTAAAACCAAGATCGTAGCTATTGGTAAGAAGACAGCCACTGTTCTAATTGAAAATAGTATTGATGTTGACTTAATTCCTTCTAACTCATCTTCAGAAAGTTTGAATGAATTATTAACTGAAAAACTGATGAGTGCAAAGTCTGTCCTTATTCCAGGCTCAAGATTATCCAAAGCAGAACTATTCAATGCCCTTGAAATGAAAGGAGCTATGGTTGATTTTATTGTGGTTTATGAAAATGAAATTCCAAAAAACAATTCCAAAAATGAAATAGAAAATATTTTAAAAACTAATTTTAATTTATTCGTTTTTACAAGTCCATCAACGTTTTTTAACTTTGTATCCATTTTCAACATTGATAATGTAGAATCGTTTTTCACTAATAAAGTTATTGCAGCAATTGGACCAGTAACAAAAGAAGCAATTGAAAAAGAGAATCTAAGCGTAAATATTATGCCAAGTGAATACAACTTAAATTCACTAACAACAGAAATTAAAAATTATTATAAATTAAACTGAGTATAAATTTGGAAAACTTAAAAAACGATCTCTTTTTACGAGCATGTAAAAAGGAGCCAATAGATAGAACACCAATCTGGATTATGCGTCAAGCTGGACGCTACTTGCCAGAGTATAGAGCAGTAAGAGCAAACTCTGATTTTAAAACAATGGTTAAAACTCCAGAGCTTGCAACTGAAGTAACACTTCAACCCGTTGATATTATTGGGGTTGATGCGGCAATAATTTTTTCTGACATTTTAGTAATTCCAGAAGCATTAGGAATGAACTACGAAATGGTTGAATCGCACGGTCCTAGTTTTGACTGGACAATTTCAAGCGAAAGTGATTTTAACAAATTATCAAAATCTGATTTAAGCGATAAACTCAGCTATGTTTTTGAAGCACTAAAATTAACAAAAAAAGAATTGAACGGAAGAGTGCCACTCATCGGATTTGCTGGCTCACCTTGGACTTTGTTAACATATATGGTTGAAGGCGGAGGTTCTAAGAATTTTAGTAAAATCAAGAGTTTAATTTTTAATAACCCAACTCTTGCTCATAAACTTTTGGATTTAATTTCTGAAACAGTTTCTGAGTATCTGTCGCTTAAAATTAAAAGTGGTGTTAATGCGGTTCAAATATTTGATACTTGGGGCGGACTACTCTCACCAGATTTATACAAAGAGTTCTCGCTTAACTATATTCAAAAAGTTATTGCTAAAGTGGAAAGAACAGATGAACCAATAATCAGTTATGCAAAAGGGATTCATCATTCGATGAATGGCCTTGCAAACACTGGTGCTGATGTAATTAGTATTGACTGGACGCACAACATAGGGAAAGTAAGAAGACAAATTGGAGACAAAGTTGCCATACAAGGAAATCTTGATCCAACAGTTTTATATGGTTCAATAGATGTTATCAGAAGAGAAGCCGTAAAAGTTCTTGATTCATACGGAAAAGGAAGCGGACATATTTTTAATTTAGGTCATGGTATTCTGCCAGATATTTCTCCAGCAAATACAAAAGCACTTGTTGAAATTGTAAAAGAAGAAAGTAAGCGTTATCACTAATGTAATACTTGGTAAAGAATTATTTAGAGTTTGTATTCAAAAGGTGAAACCATGTTAGTCTTTGTTTTATTGATATAAAACCATTGAAGTTTTAGAAAAGTTAAAAGGAAATAATGGATAAAAAAGTTCACAACCAAATAGTTAGTTTTATTTGGAGTATTGCCGATGATGTTTTAAGAGATATTTTCGTTAGAGGAAAATATAGAGATATTATTTTACCTTTTGTTGTTTTAAGGCGATTGGATGCTCTACTTGTTCCAACAAAAGAAAAAGTATTGGAAGCAGCAGACTTCATGAAAAAAGAAAAAATTGATGATAAGTCTGCATTAAAAGCTGTAACCAAATATCCGTTTTGGAACATATCAAAATTTACGTTTGAAAGTTTGTTAAATGATGCAGATAATATTGATAGTAATCTTGAAGTATATTTGGATGGATTCAGCCCAAATGTGCAAGAAATTATTAGCAAGTTTAAATTAAGAAATCAGTTAGAAACAATAAAAGAAGCAGATATAACTTATCTGCTAATTGAAAAATTTGCATCAAAAGAAGTAAACCTAAGCCCCGAAGAGGCAGTGAATGGAAAAGGTGAAAAGATACCACCCTTAACCAATCTTGGAATGGGCTATGTTTTTGAAGAACTGATTAGAAAGTTTAACGAAGAAAACAACGAAGAAGCGGGCGAACACTTTACACCGAGAGAAATTATTAAACTAATGACTCATATTTTATTCACGCCAGTAAAGGATAAAATTAAGAGAGGAAATTATCTTGTGTACGACCCTGCTTGTGGCAGCGGTGGTATGCTAACAGAAGCTGAACATTATGCCGAGGAAATTACTAACCGAAAAGGTGGTTTTAATTTATACGGACAAGAAGTAAACCCAGAGACCTACGCAATTTGCACATCTGATATGTTAATAAAAGGCGATAAGCCCGAAAACATTGCTTACGGTTCTACTCTTTCAAAAGATGGCTTTCCAAGTTTGAATTTTGATTTTATGCTTTCAAATCCGCCTTACGGAAAAACGTGGAAAATTGATGCAGATGCAATTGTAGATGATAGAGGAAAAAAAGGAAAAGAGCGAATTAAAGACAATAGGTTTGAAGTAGGTTTGCCAACCATTTCTGATGGGCAATTATTGTTTTTATCCAACATGATTAGCAAAATGAAACACAACACAAAACTCGGTAGCCGTATTGCAACTGTACATAATGGTTCTGCTTTATTTACGGGTGATGCTGGCGGAGGCGAAAGTGAAATAAGAAAACACATTATTGAACACGACTGGCTCGAATGTATTATAGCATTGCCTAAAAATATTTTTTACAATACAGGAATACCTACTTATGTTTGGATTTTAAGTAATCGTAAAGCTGAACACCGAAAAGGGAAAGTACAGTTAATTAATGCAATTGAGCTATACACAAAATTGCGAAAAAATCTTGGACAGAAAAATTGTGAATTAGACGAAAATCATATCAACCAAATAACACAACTTTATACTGATTTTAAGGAAACTGATATTTCTAAAATATACCCGAATGAATATTTTGGATTTAACAAAATAACAGTTGAACGCCCTTTACGTTTATCGGCAAAATTCAGAGATGAAGCTATTGAAATTTTACGTTTTAACAATGCCATTAACGAAGAGATGGAATGGAGTTACAAAAAGTTTGGAAATAATGTATACAGCAAGTTAAAAGAGATAAAACCGCAAATAGAAAACTATCTTGCCAAGAATGAAATTAAACCTAATGCCGCAAATAAGAAGAAATTGTTTAGCCAAGAGTTTTGGAAAGCACAATTAACTTTACTTAACAATGCTAAAAAATTGCAAGAGGAAATTGGCACAAAGCAATTTGACGATTTTAATGAGTTTAAAATATTGCTAACAAAAACAATTAAAGAGTTAAAACTTAATTTGGATACAAAAGCACAAAAATTAATTTTTGATGCAATAAGTTGGAAAAACGAAGATGCCGAACGAGTTATTAAAAAAGTGGAAGATAAAATAATAACTTACGAATCAGATTCTGATTTAAGAGATACAGAAAATATTCCTTTAAATGAAAAAATAGAAACCTACTTTGAACGTGAGGTATTGCAATATATTTCTGACGCTTGGATAGACCACAGCAAAACAGTAAAAGGTTATGAAATTTCTTTTACACGCTACTTTTACAATTATGTGCCACCACGTAGCATTGAAGAAATAACCGCAGAAATTTTGCTGTTGGAAAAAGAAACAGATGGCATTTTAAAAGAGATAGCCTCCTAAATAATTAATTTAATTAACAGAAAGTGTTAATTAAATTTTGATATCACAAAAATGAATATTACTTTTGTAAATAAAAAATTAGAGAAGTTGGGAAATAATTTTCCCCTTGCACAAAAGAAACTTGGAAATAATAGAGCTACAAAATATCATCAGAGGCTTGGAGATATGAGAGATACTGATAATTTTGCTGATTTAGAATTTTTACCAGGGAACTTTCACTCTCTTACTGCAAACAGAAACGGACAATGGTCTTGCAACTTAGATCATCCTTATAGGTTAATCTTTGAATCAGCTGACAATCCAATACCTTGTAATGAACATGGAACACCCATTTTGACAGAAATGAAAATTGTTGAAATTATTGAAATTATTGACTACCATTAAAAAAAAGTGAAATTATGATACGTGCCAATCAATATACACCTGACGTGGTTTTCCACCCTGCAACAACATTAAATGAAAAAATAAATGAAATGGGTATGAGCATAAAAGAGTTTGCTCTTAGAACAGGGAAACCTGAACAAACCATAATAGCTGTATTAAAGGAGGAAAGTTCTCTTACACCCGAAATGGCTATCTTGTTTGAAAACGTAACGCAAATATCTGCTAAATTTTGGATTATTAAACAAGCTCGCTATAACGAGTATATTGCACGTAAAAAACAAGAAGAAGCTGTTGTAGATGCTATCGAGTGGACAAAGGAATTTCCTTATCCTGAAATGGCTAAATATAGCTGGGTGCCACCCACACGCAAAATGGAAGAAAAAACAACTAATATGCTCAATTATTTTGGCGTGGCTTCTTACCATGCATGGGAAAAGCTATATATTGAAACCAAATTGAAAGTTGCAGCATATACTTCTCTTAAACAAACCCATCAACCACATGCTATTTCTGCATGGTTACGACAAGGCGAATTACAGGCTAAACAAATTAAAGTTTCTGAATTTGATATAAAACAGCTTAAAGAAAATATCCCCAAAATGAAACAACTAATGGTTGAGCAATCGGTTAATTTTTTTGACCAACTTCAAAAACTGTGTTTAAATGCTGGCGTTATATTGTTGTTTACACCCAAATTACCAAAAGTACCTTTAAGTGGCTCTACGCGTTGGCTAAACAATACACCACTTATTCAGCTTACAGCACGATACAAACGGAATGATAATTTTTGGTTTACATTTTTTCACGAATTAGGGCATATTATTTTACATGGTAAAAAATATATCTCATTAGAAAATGTTGACTTTGCAGCTGCTAATCCGGTAAAAGAAGAGGAAGCCCATCAATTTGCAATTAAACACACTTTTACGAAAGAACAAGAAAATGAGATTTTAGAAAACCAAAACATAACTGTGCAAGATATTATTGATTATGCCAAAAAGTTTAATACACATCCTGCAATGATTATTGGTCGATTGCAACATGATGGTTTTATACGTTATAGTGTAGGACGGCAATTTATGGAGCCTATTGACCTAAATTCTGTAAATAGCTATGGTAAATAAACTTGCACCCATACAAAAAATATCAGTCTATTAAATACGATTATGTAAACGAATTGCCAAATGATTGGCAACTGCTACCTAATATTGCAATTTTTCAAGAAAGAATTGAAAGAGGCTTTATTGATGAAGAACTACTATCGGTTACTATTGGAAAAGGTGTTATTAAACAAACAGATGTTGACATAAAAAAAGATAGTAGCAACGAAGATAAAAGTAAATACAAACTTATTAAAGTCGGCGATATTGCTTACAACAAAATGAGAATGTGGCAAGGTGCATTGGGGTATAGTGAACATCAAGGTATTTCAAGTCCTGCTTATGTAATTCTAAATCCTAAATTGGAAATAAATCCAAAGTATTTTCACTATATGTTTCGCACAAATTTTTATACCAATTACAGTAAGCGTTATTCTTATGGAATTGTTGATGACCAACTAAGTTTGAGATATAAAGATTTCAAACGAATGTACAGCATTGTTCCGCCGTTAGAAACACAAAATGCAATTGTTGACTACCTCGACAGCAAAACCAAACAAATAGAAGAGTTTATAAGTAAAAAAGAACGGTTGATTGAGTTGTTGGAGGAGGAACGTAGAGAATTTATTGACAAACAGTTGAATGACTTATCAAAATATGAAACCCACAAAAAGCCATTAAAGTATTTAATTAAATTTATTTCTGAACAAACAAATAAAATAAAGGAAAACGAAACTTATTTAGCTTTAGAAAACATTGAAAGTTGGACTGGCAAAATTAATACAACTATTGGTTTAAAAGAATTTGATAGTAGTGTTAAACAATTCAAAAAAACAGATGTCTTATTTAACAAGTTAAGACCATATTTGGCAAAGGTTGTTATTCCCGATTTTGATGGTGTTTGTGTTGGAGAATTATTAGTGCTTCGTCCAAAGAAAGAGATTCTAAAAGAATTTCTTCACTATAAATTAATTTCAAGAAGATTTATTGATTTGGTTGATAGTTCTACTTTCGGAAGTAAAATGCCAAGAGCAAGTTGGAACTTTATCGGAAAAGTAGGAATAGAATATCCCATTGATTATAAAAATCAATCTTTAATTGTTTCAATCATAAAAACAAAAGAGTTACAACTAAAAAGTCTTGGCGACATATATAAATCTGAAATCACCAAAATAAAAGAATACAAAGAAAGTTTAATAACTAATGTAGTAACGGGTAAAATAAAAGTACCGAACTAATTGATAATTGCGAATGGATAATAAAGAGAAAAATAGTAAATTAGCTAAATTCTCAAATTTTGTTATTTTAAAAACTAAAAAGCAGTATGTCGGAATTTCCGACACATTACTAAAGATGTGATAGAGATGTAACTAAGCGAAACGAAAACATTGAAAATGGGATATAATCGTGATAAAACTACAATACAAGATGTGACTAAACTATGAATATTGAAGAATTAAACATATTATTAGAAGAATTTAAAGCACTACCACACGAAAGTGAATGGGTAGAGTTTAAGCATAACAATAGTAATCCGCAAGAAATTGGGGAGTACATTTCAGCACTATCTAATTCTGCATATCTTGAAAACAAAGACTTTGGATACCTCGTATTTGGTATAGAAGACAAAACACACAAAGTGCTCGGCACCACATTTAAACCTCGGGAAGAAAAGATTAGCACTCAAGAAATTGAAAACTGGCTAATAACACAACTTGAACCAAAAATAGACTTTAAGATTTTTGAATTTGCCCATCAAGAAAAAAATATTGTTATCTTTCAAATTGAAGCCACAAACAGCCGCCCAGTTTCTTTTAGAGGTATAGCATATATACGAATAGGTAGTTACAAAAAAAAGCTAAAAGAACACCCTGAAAAAGAGAGTAAAATTTGGCGGAAATCAAAAAATATTATTTTTGAAAAAGAATTGGCACTAAAGAATATCTCTGCCGATAAAGTACTTGAATTGCTCGATTACCCTTTTATGTTTCGCTTGTTGAATATGCCACTTCCATCAAATAGAGATGCCATTTTAGCAAAACTTGTAGAGGAAAAGCTAGTAGTTATAAAATTGAAAAAATATAATATTACCAATCTTGGAGCAATACTTTTTGCAAATGATTTAAATTCGTTTGAAGGCTTAGAAAGAAAAGCACCTCGTGTAATAATTTACAAAGGTAATAACAAACTGAAAGCAATTAAAGAACAAGAAGGTAAATTTGGTTATGGAGTAGCATTTGAGCGAATTGTAAATTACGTAAATGATATTTTACCTTCAAATGAAGAAATTGGCAAAGTTTTTAGAAAAGAAGTATCCGTTTATCCGGCAATTGCTGTGCGTGAGTTAATTGCCAACGCTTTAATCCATCAAGATTTTTCAATTGGCGGTTCTTCAGTAATGATTGAAATATTTGATAATCGCATTGAAATAACAAATCCTGGTAAACCATTAATTGATACTGATAGATTTATAGACCATAGCCCAGAAAGCCGAAATGAAAAGTTAGCACGTTTTATGCGTAGAATAAAAATATGTGAAGAACGTGGAAGTGGTATTGATAGAGTCATCACCGAAGTTGAAATATTCCAATTGCCTGCTCCTGAATTTATTGAAGGAGATAATTACACACGAGTAATATTATATTCACCAAAATCATTACGTCAAATGTCCAAACATGATAAAATAAGAGCTTGTTATCAGCATTCTGTTCTAAAATATCTATCGGGCGAATATATGACAAACCAAAGTTTACGAGAAAGATTTGATATTGAGAAAAAGAATTACTCGATTGTTTCCCGTTTAATTAAAGAAGCTATTTTAGCCGGAACTATTATTGAATATGATAATTCCAGAATGTACGTCCCATTCTGGGCTGCAAAAAAGATGTGACCAGGATGTGACTAAACCTAATACACGGAAAGTTATCTTATTGTAAATAAACAACTTAAGTTGTGATAGGAATGTAACTAAGAGGATTATATGGCAAAATTTACAGATACATCAGAAAGAGGATTTCAAGAACTAATTGTTAAAGAATTAGTTGCAAAAAGTGGTTATGTAGAGAGTGCATCCAAAGATTTTGATAAAGAGTTCTGCATTAATACCAAGCAATTATTTTCTTTTATAGAACAAACTCAAGCCGAAAATTACGATCTGATTAAACGCAAAGGTGAGCGTGAATTTTTAGTTCGCTTAGATACAAAAATCCGCAAGTTTGGTGTAATAGAAGTTTTACGTAAAGGTGTAAAGCACTTTGATAAAACTATCAATTTATTTTACCATGAGCCGTCCTCTCTTTACAATCCTAAAGATAGAAAAAATTATAAGGCAAATATTTTTGCCGTAACTCAAGAATTAAAATATAGCCAAGTAAATGAGAACCGTTTAGATTTAACAATTTTCCTAAATGGTATTCCAATAATAACAACGGAATTAAAAAATCCGTTAAGTGGGCAAACAGTTCATAACGGAATACGCCAGTATCAAAAAGATAGAGACCCGAAAGAAAAGATTTTTAGTTTTGCTCGTTGCATGGTTCATTTTGTAGCCGATACAGAATTGGTTTATATGACAACAGAGTTAAGAGGAAAGAAGACATTTTTTATGCCATTTAACAAAGGTTTAAATAATGGGAAATCAACAGGAGAGTTTGGAGCAGGCAATCCTGTAAATCCTAATGGATTAAAAACTCATTACTTCTGGGAAGAGATTTTAACAAAACATTCTCTTTCTAATATAATTGACAAATTTGCACAAGTAATTGAACAAACAAATGAAGATACAGGAAAAGTAAAAAGAGTTATGATTTTCCCGAGGTATCATCAACTAACAGCAGTAAAACAAATTTTAAGCGATGCAAAGGATAATGGAATTGGCAAAAAATATTTAATTCAACATTCTGCTGGTTCAGGTAAATCTCTATCCATTGCTTGGCTATCTCATCAATTGCACGGTTTGTTTGATAGAAGTGGAAAACAGAATCTATTTGATTCTGTAATTGTTGTTACAGATAGAACCGTATTGGATAAACAGTTAAGGGATGAAATAAAACAAACTTCTCCTAAACGTGGTATTGTTGAAGCTATAACAGGAGAAGGAGAAACTAAAACAAATCAATTAAAAGAGGCTTTTGCAAATCATAAAAAAGTAATAATCTGCACTATTCAAACCTTTCCCTTTTTGCTTAATGAAATGGAAGAAATACAATCGGCAAATTTTGCAATTGTAATTGATGAAGCACACAGTAGCCAAAGCGGAGAGACTTCTGCAAAAATGAATGCAGCACTTTCCGATAAAACTACTGACAATAACGAAGGTGAAGAACCAACATTAGAAGATAAAATTAATGAGTTGATTGAAAGTAGAAAAATGATAACAAACGGCTCTTACTTTGCTTTTACTGCAACACCTAAAAATAAAACTTTAGAAACTTTTGGTGTTAAATTGGGCGAAACTTACACAGACAAAAATGGAGAATTAAAAAATAGATTTTATGCGTTTCATAATTATTCTATGAAACAAGCTATTGAGGAAGAATTTATTATTGATGTACTTACCAATTACACAACGTATAATTCTTTTTATAAGCTAATTAAATCCGTAGAAAACAATCCTAAATTTGACACAAAAGAAGCTCAGAAAAAATTAAGAGCCTATGTTGAAGGGCATGAATTTGCAATTACAGAAAAATCAAAAATCATGATCGACCATTATCATAGAGATGTGCAACATTTAATTAATGGTGAAGCAAAAGCAATGGTTGTTACTAAAAGTATTATTTCAGCAATAAAATACAAACATGCTTTCGATAAATATCTAAAAGGAATTAAATCTCCGTATAAAACAATTGTAGCTTTTTCGGGCAAAAAAGAATTAGACGGCATTGAATATACAGAAGCTAATATGAACAGCTTTAAAAGCTATAGAAATGACATACCAAAGAATTTCAAAAAAAGTGACTATCGTTTTTTAATTGTGGCTAATAAATACCAAACTGGTTTTGACCAACCGTTGTTACATACAATGTATGTTGATAAAAAATTGGCAGGCGTTCAAGCAGTTCAAACACTTTCGAGACTAAACAGAGCTTACAAACCTTTTAAGAAAGATACATTTGTTTTAGACTTTTTTAATAACGCAGATGACATTAAAGAAGCATTTGCACCCTATTATACTTCAACTATTCTTAGTGAAGAGACAAATTCTAATAAGCTGAATGATTTGGTTGATGCTCTTGAAATATTTGAAGTTTACAATGAATACCAGGTTGCAGATTTTTTTGAAAAATATATAAATGAAGAAGATAGAACTAAACTTGACCCAATAATTGATAGTTCTGCTCATATCTTCAAGCAAGATTTGGATAGAGACAAACAAATTGATTTTAAAATAAAGGCAAAATCATTTTTAAGAACTTACAGCTACTTAGCTAAAATATTAGATTTCAACAATAAAGAATGGGAAGTACTTTGGTGGTATCTAAAGTTTTTAGTTCCAAAATTGTTCATCGATAAATCAGATGATTTTACCGAAGGATTATTAGATTCTATTAATATGGATAGCTATAAACCATCAAAGCAAAAAACAATAAAAATAAATTTAGTAGCAGAACCTGGAATGGTTGCTCCAATTCCTGTAGAAGTTGGGAATGGAAAACCTGAATTAGAGTTGGACACTCTTGAAAATATATTAAACGCATTTAACCAGAGATTCGGTGATATTGAATGGTCTGATGAAGATAAAGTTCAGAAGATATTAACTCAACAATTACCTGC
The DNA here is from genome assembly GCA_947311785.1 of uncultured Ignavibacteriales bacterium. GTDB lineage: Bacteria > Bacteroidota > Ignavibacteria > Ignavibacteriales > Melioribacteraceae > 1-14-2-50-31-20. The sequence goes on from CAMZLW010000021.1 coordinate 23,761, forward strand.
TGAGATGAAAGAAGATAAAGAGCTTATGGACGCTATAAAATATTCACCAGATAGGCAAAACGCAAAAATGGCTTCGGATGATAGGCTGAAAGAATTAGTGCAACAGTATTTGTTTAGCCAAACCGAAATATTTAAAAAGTTTACACAAGATTTAGACTTTCAACGCAGATATAAAGAGTTTATGTTTGATACATTAGTTGAACAAAATAATAGGACATATTAACTGTCGCTAACAAACGCTAAAAGCAACTACGTCATTAGTTTAATTATATAAGAAAGGATATTTAGATGTTTAACATAGATATAGATTTAATAAAAAAATACGATAAGCCTGGCCCACGTTATACCAGTTATCCAACAGCTCCACATTTTAATGATGGATTCAGTAATGAGCAATATTTGGCTTCCATCAAAGAAAATAATAGTGCTGATAACAAAACGCCGTTGTCCCTCTATTTCCATATTCCATTTTGCGATACGCTCTGTTACTTTTGTGGTTGCAACATGATAATTAGTAATAACCGTAGTAGAATTGGCAACTATGTTGATTACATTAAGAAAGAAATTCTCTTACTTAAAAAACATTTATCGGATAATCGATTAGTAACCCAACTCCATTGGGGTGGCGGAACTCCAACGCATTTAACTCCCACTGAAATTACCGATTTGTTATCGTTCATAAATTCCAACTTTAACATTGCTCCAGATATTGAAGCAAGTTGTGAAATTGATCCAAGAGAATTAACCTTTGAACATTTAAAGGCGTTACGTAAGGGTGGATTTAACCGCATCAGTATGGGGGTTCAGGATTTTACACACAAAGTTCAAGTTGCTGTGAACAGAATTCAGCCAGAAGATATTACTCGGCAAGCTGTGGAATGGATTAGAAAATTAAAATTTGAAAGTATAAATCTAGATTTAATGTATGGTTTGCCACATCAAACCTTAGAAACATTTAGCGAAACTTTAGAAAAGATAATTGATATATCACCCAATAGAATTGCGGTCTTTAACTATGCCCACGTTCCTTGGATGAAAAAACATATGGAGTTAATTAAAACTGAAGACCTTCCAACTCCAGATGTGAAACTTCAAATATTAAAATACACAATTGAGACTTTAACCCATGCGGGATATGTTTTTATTGGGATGGATCATTTTGCAAAACCAGATGATGAACTTGCAATTGCTTTAAATGATAAAAAGCTTTACAGAAATTTCCAAGGCTATTCTACTCAAGCTGGAACTGACCTTTACGCACTTGGAATAACAAGCATCAGTCAATTTGGAAATATTTATTCGCAGAATATTAAAACTGAAAAAGAATATTTTGATAAAGTAGATGCAGGAATTCTTCCACTCGCCAAAGGATATTTAATGTCTGATGATGATGTTTTAAGACGTGATGTTATAATGAGTTTGATGTGTGATTTTGAATTACACTTTAAGGTATTTGAAGAAAAGTATAAAATAGATTTCGAAAAATATTTTGCAAAAGGATTAGAAAACTTAAAACAATTTGTTCCTGATAATTTGGTAACTCTAGAAGATGATAGCGTTAAGGTTACTGAAATGGGACGATTGCTAATTAGAAATATTGCAATGAGTTTTGATGCTTTCCTTGAAGACGACAAAGGTAAAGTGCGTTATTCAAGGACTGTTTAGATATATATAGCAGTCATTGCGAGGATCTTTTTCCCGAAGCAATCTGTTGTGAACTGCGTTGCATGAGCCGCGTAGAAGTATCGAAGTGAGTTGCCAAAATGTGGTAGATTGCCACACCTCGAAAAAGAATCGAGGTTCGCAATGACAAATTATTTGTCTTTTATGTGATAAACAGACCTTAGCCTATAAATAAATTGAAAGAACAATTTGAAACAATCAAATAATAAAATAGCTGTAATTTTACTAAATATGGGTGGTCCAGATTCGCTTGAAGCGATAGAACCTTTTTTAAATAATCTGTTTCAAGACCCTGATATTTTTAAAATCCCATTTGGGCAAAAATTATTTGCAAAGGTTATTTCTAAACTTCGTGTTACAAAAGTTGCTGAGCAATACAAACACATTGGCAATAAATCTCCACAAAACGAGCATACAGAAAAGCAAAGAGAACTACTAGAACAATCGTTGAAAAACGCAAACATCAATGCTGACGTGCTTATTGCGATGCGTTATTGGAAACCATTAACTGCTGAAACTGTCAAAGTTATAGAGCAAAACAATTATGACAAAATAATTCTACTTCCACTCTACCCACATTTTTCATCTGTAACTACTGGTTCATCTTTTAATGAGTGGTGGAGATATTACAAAGATGAAAAGAAAAAAATAGTTGAGATAAATAATTTTCACAATCAGAATAAATATTTGTCTGCAATTAGCACAAGAATTGATGAGTGTTTAGAAGAGTTTCCAAAAGAATTACGAAACAATGTTGAGCTACTCTTTAGTGCGCATAGTGTTCCACAGAGTTTAATTGCAAACGGCGATCCATATCAATCACAAATATTAGAAAGCATCCGCTTAATAATGGAGCTAAGAAACAATTCTGAGAAACATCACATTAGTTATCAAAGCAAAGTTGGTCCTGTGAAATGGCTAACCCCTTCGACACAAGATATGATTAGAAAACTTGGACAGAATGGAATTAAAAACTTACTTGTCATTCCAATAAGCTTTGTGTCTGACCATATCGAAACTCTATATGAGTTAGGTATAGAATACAGAAAAATTGCAGAAGAGAATAGAATTATAAATTATCAAGTTATGACTGGGTTAAATGACTCGGCAGAGTTTATTGAACAACTTCACGACTTAGTATTGAAAGAAATATAAAATGAATACAGAAAAAAAAATATTAGTTATTGGTGCTGGTATTACTGGACTTGCAACAGCACATTGGTTAAATAAAGATGGATACAATGTTACAATCGTTGAAGCTAAATCGAAAGTTGGTGGCTCGATGGTTACAGAAAAAGAGGATGGATACTTAATAGATTTTGGTCCCAATAGTGGTTTGGAAACTTCTCCGTTGATAAAAATTCTTGTAGAAGATTTAAATCTTAAACAGCAATTTATATATGGCAACAAGGAAGGTAACAAAAGATATATTCTAAAAAATGATGAGCTGCAAGCTTTGCCAATGAATCCAAAAGATTTTTTGTCAACTAAATTGTTTTCCACCAAAGCCAAGCTACGACTTGCTTTAGAGCCGTTTGTTGGGAAATCCGAAGATGGGTATTATCAATCCATTTCTGAATTTGTAACTCGCAGACTTGGAAGAGAATTTTTAGATTATGCAATAAACCCCTTCGTTGCTGGAGTTTATGCTGGCAACCCTGATAAACTTAGTGTTAAATCAGCATTCCCAAAACTTTACAGACTTGAAGAACTATATGGTGGTTTAATTAAAGGAACTATTAAAGGTGCGAGAGAACGTAAAAAGAGTGGGGAGAAATCAAAACAAGATGCTGCAATGTTTTCCTTCGTTGATGGAATGGTAACATTACCCAACGCAATTCATTCAGAATTTGGTGGTAAGGTTCTGCTTAATTCATCTGTAACTTCCGTTGATAAAAGAAACGATAAATTTGAAATCACTTATAACAAGAATGGAACCGAAGCAAAACTTGAAGCCGACCTTGTAATATCAACGGCTCCCTCGTATAAAGCATCCAAAATATTTAGCAATTTTGATTCTGAGCTAACTAACCATCTCAGCAAAATTTACTATCCCCCAGTAATGGTGCTGTATTTAGGATATGATAAAAAAGATATTGGTCAACCATTGGATGGATTTGGATTTTTAATCCCTTCGAAAGAGAAGAAAAATTTTCTTGGTGCTTTGTGGAGTTCTGTAATTTTTGATAATCGTGCCCCAGAAGGGAAAGCTGCTTTTACACTTTTTATTGGTGGTACTCGCTCTCCAGAATTATTTAGTGATGATAACAACAAACTGATAGATGATGTAGTTAAAGAGTTTGAATCCCTTATGCACATTACCGGTAAACATGAGTTTATTAAATCCAATTTTTGGAATAAGGCTATTCCCCAATACAACATTGGGTATGTTGAACACGAAAATTACTTTAAACAGTTTGAAGAAAAAAATCCAGGAATAATTCTTGGTGGAAATTATGTTGGAGGAATTTCAGTAGGAGATTGCATCAAGAGTTCTGAAATTCTTTTTGAGAAAGCAAAGAAGCTATTATTATAAAAGTTACAACTGTCATTGCGATCCCGATTTATCGGGAGAAGCAATCTATTAAAGATTGCCACGTCGTCCAGAAAACATTGGACTCCTCGCAATGGCAAATAAACCTAAAATCAATTCATCTTTGTATATTTGTTATTTAATTTTTGAATTTTATTATTTCCAGCTAAACTGGATTAGGAGAATATGATGTCAGAATATCCAACCGTAAGGTTAAGACGATTGCGACACAATCCGCTTGTGCGTGATATGATTAGAGAAACACATTTGCGAAAATCAGATTTGATTTATCCTTTATTTGTTGCTCCAGGAAGTGGAGTAAAAAACGAAGTTCGCTCAATGCCTGGTGTATTTCAAATGTCAATTGATGTTCTTGTTGAAGAATGTAAGGAAGTTGTGGCACTCGGAATTCCAGCAATAATACTTTTTGGAATTCCAGAGCATAAAGATGAAGTTGGCTCAGAAGCCTATGATGACGAGGGAATAATCCAACGTGCTGTTCGTGCAATCAAAAAGGTAATCAATAATTTATTGGTTATCACAGATGTTTGCTTGTGCGAATATACATCGCATGGGCATTGTGGATTATTACGCGATGGCGAAATACTTAACGATGAAACTGTTGAGCTACTTGTAAAGGAAGCAATATCCCACGCCAAGGCTGGGGCAGATATGATTGCTCCATCGGATATGATGGATGGAAGAGTTGCTGCAATCCGCCACGGGCTTGACGAAAATGGATTTAGCAAAATTCCAATTATGAGTTATGCTGTTAAATATTCGTCTGGTTATTACGGACCATTTCGTGATGCTGCAGATTCTACTCCAGCTTTTGGAGATAGACGTTCGCACCAAATGGATGAAGCAAATAGCGATGAAGCAATTCGTGAAGCAGAATCTGATATACTTGAAGGTGCCGATATTATTATGGTTAAACCTGCTGGACCATATATGGATGTTATCCGCAGAATAAAAGATGAGTTTAATATTCCCCTTGCTGCGTATCAAGTTAGTGGTGAGTATTCAATTATTAAAGCTGGTGGAAAACTTGATTGGATAGACGAAGAACGCGTTATGATTGAATCACTTCTTGGAATTAAAAGAGCTGGTGCAGACATGATACTTACATACTTTGCAAAAGATGTAGCAAAATTATTAAAAGAATGAACTCCCCCGCTACAAGCGAATGGAGTATCAATCTGAATTTTATTTTGCCTTAAGTGGCGAAGAATTAACACTTATCCCGCACAGTGGGATTAAAATGGAAATAAAATGAATTATACTAAAAGTAAAAAACTATTTGAAGAAGCAAAAAAATATATTCCTGGCGGAGTAAATTCACCTGTTCGTGCATTTAATTCTGTTGGCGGAACCCCTTTATTCGTCGAGCGTGGAGAGGGTTCTCGAATTTATGATGCCGACAAGAATGAATTTATTGAATACATTGGAAGTTGGGGGCCTCATCTTTTTGGGCATAATCCAAAATTCATTATGGATGCGTTAAACAAGAGTTTGCTAAACGGAACAAGCTTTGGAGCACCAACTGAACTTGAAATAAAAATGGCAAAAATCATCACTGAGTTAGTTCCATCAATTGAAAAAATTAGAATGGTAAATAGTGGAACAGAAGCAACAATGAGTGCTATCCGTGCAGCTCGTGGATTTACAAACCGTAATAAGTTTATAAAGTTTGAAGGTTGCTATCACGGACATGCCGATTATTTCCTTATCAAAGCTGGCTCTGGTGCATTAACATTCGGTGTTCCAACAAGTCCTGGTGTTACTGCCGCAAATGCAGCCGACACACTAGTTGCTGATTTTAACAATATCGATTCTGTTAAATCTTTAATTCAAGAAAACAAAAACGAAATTGCTGCAATAATAATTGAGCCTATTGCTGGAAATATGGGCGTAGTTCCTGCAAACAAAAATTTCCTTTCAGAACTTAGAACACTTTGTAATGAAGAAGGAATTGTTTTAATCTTTGATGAAGTTATGACAGGCTTTAGAGTTGCAAAAGGTGGAGCTCAAGAGGTTTATGGAATTCAACCTGATATGACTACATTTGGTAAAATTATTGGTGGCGGTCTTCCAGTTGGTGCGTTTGGCGGAAAGAGAGAAATTATGGATACCCTTGCTCCTGTTGGACCTGTTTATCAAGCTGGAACATTGAGCGGAAATCCACTTGCAATGAGTGCAGGTCTTGCAGCTCTTACTCACATTAAAGAGAACAAAAATCTTTACCAGATCTTGGAGGAGAAAGGGAAATACCTCGAAGATGGATTAAAAGAGAATATGAGAAAATTGAATAAAACCTATGCTATGACAAGGGTTGGTTCAATGAGCTGTCTTTTCTTCACAGAAGATAAAGTAAATAATTTTGCAACTGCACTAAAATCAGATGCAGAATTATATGGTAAGTATTTTCATAAAATGTTAGAGAAAGGTATTTATCTTGCTCCATCACAATTTGAGGCTATGTTTATATCCACAGCACATTCCACAGAAGATTTAGATAAAACTATTGAAGCAAATTATCTTTCGTTGAAAGAATTATTGTAAAAGTTTTTTCTATAAACAATGAAATTCCCGTAAGCCATACGGGAATTCCATTCTTCATAATTCCTTAAATAACTAGCTTCTTAAAAACCCACTATTTTAGTAGCATCATCTTCATTGTTTTTGAAAAACCTTCTGCTTGTAAATTGTAAAAATATAAACCACTGTTTAGATTTGAAGCATCAAAATTAATTGAATGATTTCCAGCAGAAAATTCTCTGTTAGCTAGTTCTACTACTTTTTGACCAAGTGCATTATATACAATAATTGCAACATGTGATACATGCGGAACAGAAAAATTAATCTTGGTTGTAGGATTAAATGGATTGGGATGGTTTTGAGAAAGTTTAAATTCTCTTGGTGTGTTGATTTTAACATCTACAACATCTGAGTATTCATACGAACCATCTGTATCAATTTGTTTTAAACGATATTGTTTTGCCCCACTTAATTTTTCCGAATCTACAAAAGAATATTCATTTATCGAATTGCTATTTCCATGTCCTTCAACAAATCCTATTGTTTCCCACTTACTTAACGGCGTGGTTGGAAGCAAAGCACGTTCAATTTCAAATCCAAAATTATTAATTTCTGTAGCAGTTTGCCAAGTAAGCAGAACTGAATTGTTTAGCACCTTAGCATTAAAAGATTGTAATTCAACTGGAAGAGCATCTCCGCCAACCGAAGCAGGCACCCATTGAGAGAATGCACTTACGCTTGAACAAACAATGGTATTTCCATCAACCGATTGTGAAGAATAAACTTCCCAATCAGAATCTTCTGTCTCACGTCTAAGCATTCTAATATTACTCATATCATTTATACCAGCATACGAACTTAAATCGAAAGTAACAGAGGTATTAAACGAGCCTAAAGTTGTACCAATATCCCAAAATCCATCTGAACCAATTGTGTTTATTCCAGTTGGTGAACTTCCACCAGGGTTATCAGTTCTAAATTCTGCATATAAATCATTCTTATCATTAGCAGAGCCACCTTTTGCTGCGGCAGTAAAATTGAAAGCAAGATTTATTTCCGACATATCAACTGCAGTAGCCATAATACTATTACTACGCCCTTTGGCAGGAGAGGTTGTAACAGTTACATTTCTAGATAGTATGTTTCTTGAAAAACTTGAAGGATAGAATTTAACAGTAAAATCATATCTTGCAGTACCACCGCAGAATGCCTGTACTACATTTGAGATTGAAGAATACTCAACATAAACTTGACCAGTACCATTTGCATTAAACTCTGAAACCCAATCGGCATTACTACTACCAACATCAATAGTACCCCATCCATGCCCAACAACATTATCTCCAGGTCCATCAAGAGCGCCTGGATAAGAAATTTTTGCAACTGTTATACAGTTGGTTAAAACTAATTTGGGAACACCACCATCCGAAAGTGTAATTGTCCCCCCAGAATAAATTCTAAGATCGCCTCTTTCCCCTACAGTTGTAGGATTACCATTTACGTTTACTACATTAACATGCTTAAAATATCGTAATGTAAATACGCTAGATGTATAGGAAAGCCCCCCTGTGCCAGCAACTGCAGTCATATTTTCAGCAGTTGCAGATGAGGATGAAGATCCATCCCATGAAAAAGTATCAAATGCATATACCCCTTTATTCATATGGTTAGCACACCCAGTTGCTGCCTCGTTAGTTAAGCTATATGTTAATAGTTGTGCGTTTGTAGCAGTTGAGATAAAGAATAGCACTGCTATTACAAGTAGCTGTTTATTAAAAGTATATTGTTTCATGTTTTCTCCCGCCTTTGTTAGTTATTATTAAATCAATTGATGAGCTTCTACACACATATTGAAATTGATAATTTAATATTGGGAATTGTTGTTTGAAGTTCAATCCCATAAGTTGGGGATAAGGGAAAAATTGTGATACAAATCAAAACTTAAAAAATATTTTTGTTCTTCTGCTAAATAATTTTTTACTTAGTTAAATTCATTATTTTTTTCAATTCTTCTTTACTAACTGTAAGTAGTTCTGGCTTCACAAGTCTGGGGGTTAGAGTATGCCATTTTTTATTTTTTAAAAAAACAATTTTAAATAATTTTAATGCTTCATCCATTTCGCCAGCATTGGCAAGGGTTACAGCGTGCCAAAATTTCATTTCTATATTATTGGGAAACATATCTTCGGCAGCTCCATATTCTTTTACTGCACCTTCAATGTTTCCGTATTCAATTTCTAAATCGCCTTTATTCATATGCTCATAAGCTCTGTGAACTTTTAGCAACCGCTTCATTTCTTTAATTGGATTTTTGTGATCATCAATTCGTAAATCGACTAATCTATCTTCCCAAATATTTCCAGTAGCTTTAGCACGGACAACTAATATTGCTGCAGATTGTTTTCCACGAATATCTCCACCCTCTGCTTGTGCCGCTTCCAACGCCGCTAAAAGTCTTTCAGCTAATGGTAACTTTTCCGATTCAAGAAATGCTTTTTCCATTGCTCCCCAAACTGTGTTTTTCTCCATCAAATTTGCTTGAACAGAATAGTTTTCTCCATTTAGATTTCCAGCAAATGGAATGCACCTTGCCCCAGTAAACACAGCGGTTTCACCACTATTATCCAAAATAGCTAGTTGTCTTACTTCTCTTCCCTCATCGCTAGTCAATAATAATTTTAATGTTTCATTTGCCGATTTTCCACTCTTCATTAATTTCAAACCATCTGGACCAAATGCTGGATTGATAAACGACTGCGTTGCAACCACGCCAACACCAGCCTCGCCCCACGCCACAAGAGTTCCAACAGAAAACCAATGCGATTGTACTGCTACTCCCATTTCTCCTGTATTGCTATCACGTGCAACTATTGAGTAAGTGTGGGCAAGTGGCTCTTTCCCAATAGGAGATTGGGCAAAAAGGGATTGACTTAAAACAAAAATGCTTATTATAATATATTTCATTCTATTTCCTCTAAATTTATTGAGCAACTGGCAAATAACAGCTCACTAATTGAATCCATTAATATTTACTTTTTCGGTATCCACTAAATCTACACCTTCAGCATCAAGCCGAGCTTCTACCGTCCACTTAACATAAACTTGTCTATCACTCATAAAACTAAGAGCAGCATTAAGCGTTTGTGCAAGTTCCGACTTCATAAAATCTGGTTGTTTCGAATCTGGAGTTTGAAGCTCAAAATCAAATTTCTCTTTGTATCCTGCCTGGTAAGTTTTTTGATTTTCTAGTGTTACACCATGTCTGTAAATTTCGTGAGTGTGTGTATCAGTTTCGCCATCGCTTTTTCTAGTTTTTGTTACTTTTCTTCCAATCAGTTCAACAACTAATCTATTTCCAATAATTTCTTTTTTTGTGTGAAGTTCAAAATTACCTTTTATAATTTCGCCTGAATTAACCGAAGTATTTTGCAAATAAATTTTAATTGAACCTCGTAAAAATCTTAAAATAAAATAAGCCGCAATAGAAATTATAACAGCTACAACTACACCAATAATTAAATACCCAACCATGTTCTCGTCCTTTTATTTAATGTTATCATTCACAAATTAGTAAAACTATACGACTTTTTTTGTTATTGAAAAAATATTTTTTATCATTTCTGTTGCGTTTTCATTTTGTATTTTGTCATTTGAATTTTATTCTTTTCGTTTAGCTTTTGCATCTAGATGCATTTTACACTAAAAAAAATTAGCGGTTTATATGAAATTTATAATTACTACACTCTTTATGGCTAACTCATTTGCATTTAGCTTTGCCCAGCCAAAGACAATTCCTAACGAAAAACCATCAAAAAAAGAATTTGTATTTGTGCTTCACGGCTTAGCTGGTGGTGCTTTAACAATTTCCCCTTTAGCAAACAGAATTGAAGATGCTGGTTTTGATGTGCAAATAATTGATTATAAAACTTTAGGAACTACCCCTGAAGAAATTATGATTGAAGTTAGCAAAAAACTCGAAGACACAATGCCCAACTCAAATACTACAGTTAATTTTGTTGGATATTCACTCGGCTCAATTGTAATACGTGCTTACTTAGATAGCAATAAAGTTAGTAACCTAGGAAGAGTTGTTCTTATTGCCCCGCCAAATAAGGGTTCGCCAGTGGCAGATTTTTTTAAAGATACTTGGATAATTGATCTTTTTGGAGAAACAATAAAATTTCTGGGAACCGATTCAACGAGTTTTCCAAATTCAATTGGCGACCCCTATTATCCTGTTGGAATTATTGCTGGCGTTGGAGCAAGCTCTTTAAATAATTTTTTCTTGCCAGGGCTGGATGATGGAATTGTTCCATTAGAATCTACTAAACTTAATAATACTACTGATATGATTGCCTTTGATGAAAGTCATATTTGGATGAAATTTAAAAAGAAAGTTGCCAACCAAACAATTGAATTTTTGAAGAATGGTAAGTTTAAGAGAGATAGTGAGTAGGCTATACTTCCCCAAAAGTAAGTTTGAATTTTGATTCTTGGCTTTTATAATTTATTTGATTTTTATCTTTTGCTCTTTGTTTTTACTCCCCCAAAAGACCAACAAAAATTTTACATCAACTTCCATTTTGAGAAACATATTAAAATTCCTATTTTGCAAATCTATTACTCATCGATAACCAAAGGAGAAAAAATGAAGCGACTATTTATCTTATCAGCATCTTTAATATTTCTATTACTTACTAATGTTTTGTTTGCACAGCACGAGGATATAACAGGATTATGGAAAACAATTGACGACGAAACTGGGAATCCTAAATCTGTTGTAAAAATATATTTAGAAGAGGGAAAACTCTATGGCGATATTGTTAAATTATTCCGTAAACCTGGCGAAGACCAAGACCCAGTATGCGATAAATGCGATGACGACGACCCACGCAAAGACAAAAAAATTATAGGTATGACAATTATTACCGATATGGAGTTTGACGATGGCGAATGGGAAGATGGTGAAATTCTTGACCCTAAAAAAGGAAAAACTTACGATTGCAAACTTTGGATTGAAGATGGGAAGTTACAAGTGCGTGGTTACATTGCGTTCTTCTACCGTACTCAAGAGTGGTTAAGATATGATGGTGAGATTTGAGATAAAAGGGAAAAAAATTAGAGACGATTCGTTGAATCGTCTTCCCCCCCCATTTTAAATTATTTTAGAGTTTGTTCTAAGTTAATTTGGTGAATATCTTTTTTGATATCATGCTATGTACTGTGCCTATAATTTTTCAACAACAATTCCAGCAGCTTCTTCTTCAACTTCAATTACTTTTATTACAGTTTCTGAACTTGTGCTAATAATTGAAATAGTTGAAATGTTTTTCTCATCTTTAACTCGGTATGTTGGAATAAATTTTCCGTTTAAGTTTTGGTTGGTTACATACAAGTATTCATTATCCTTAGTAATATCAATGCCAAATGGCATATTCATTGTTGGATGAGAAATAGTATTTGTTTTGCTCCAAAAATTATTTGTTTTGGTTACAACTTCAATTGCATTTCCACCATTAGAAGAAATATAAATTTTATTTCCTAATTTAGAAATAGCTATTCCCATTGGATTTGATAGAAGAGGTATTCTTTTAACCAATGCTTGGCTTCCAGCATTTAAAACTAAAAGCTCATTTGTGTTTTTGGCTGACGCATAAAGGTAGTTTCCATCATTTGATACTTCAAGAAAGAGTGGATGAAAATTGGTGTTAAGAGAAAAACGTGCGTTAATAACTGTATTATTTTGTGTGTTTATTATGTAGATAATATTATTATTTGCATCGGCAACATAGAGCAACTTTCTGTTTTCATCCAGTGCCAAACCATGCAACAAGCCACTAAGTAAAAAAGTTATTTTTTTATGTACTGTCATGTCGTTTGTGTTAATTACATATATTGCATTATTAGTTGTAGTGGTAGTTGAAGCCGTTGAGATGTACGCCCTTGTTCCATTAGAATTTATTTTAATTATACCAGCATTAGTTATATTACTTATTGAAGCCACTACGCTATTATCACTTTTTCTTATTTTAACAAATTTGTTTGAGGCACTAAGGGTTACATAATAATATGCACCATACTCCGCAACCCAATAGGGAGAGTCCTCTAAAGTTGTATCTTTATGCAGGTTGGTTATGTGCGAAACAACATTTTGTGTTCCATCAATTGTTGAAATATTTTCACTTTCAGAATTACAAACATATACTCTATAGTTACTTGGGTTTTCAAACGGAACTTCGCCTTTATTGTTTTTTGCACCAGAGCCAATCCAATTTGAAAGTGTAGAAATTTGACCACTTGATAAAATTTTATGGTTATAGGATGTTGGAGATTCAACTTTGTCTTTAACAAATTGCATTATTAAACTTTTTTCAACATTGTAAGGAATTACTACATCGCCACCATAAAACACGTTGCTTTGATAAGGGCGTTTGGAAGAACCACTCATAATATCCAAATGGTTTTCGGTAGTTAAACCATTGCTTGGGTTGCTACCACTATGGCAACCACTTACAGCACATGTTTTATTTAAAATATTTGCAACGGCTTCGGTTTGATATCCATAGTTAGTTTCTTTGTTTACATCATCATGCTCAACCAAAGTGCAACTTGCAAAAACAAATGTTGAAAAAGGGATTAAAACTAAAATGTTTTTAGGAAATACTTTCATGTTATCTCAAATAGTTTGCTTTAATAAATTACGACAAAAAATATACCAATTAAATTTTAAACATTTGCTGATAAAACAAGTAAAATATGTGTTGGAATTATATTTGTGTAAAATTTTCCTGTTAAAAATACACTTTCGGAAGACTAATGTTTATAGTACTTTTATGAAACAATAATCCTTCTCAACAGTTTTTCTCTTTTGCAACGGCTCAATAGAGCTTTAATCGTTTATGAAAATATAAATTAAACTATCACCCAATCTTTTTTTTGCTTCTTGTCCAAATGCTTCTTCATCTATTTTTTTTGTTTGAATAGAGCGCTCAATTAAAAAGACTCCATCTTTAGTAAGAAAATCATTTTCTAAAATATTTTTATAGGCTTCGTGAATATCGTTATTAAAAAAAGGCGGGTCAGCTATTATCAAATCATACTTATCGTGTTCAACAAGTTTAGAAAAACGGAGAGCTTCCATGTTAAAAATTCTACAATATTCCGAAGCATCTAAGCTCACAATATTTTCGTTTAACATTTTTTGAACTTTAAAATCTTTTTCAACAAAATGAACCATATCCGCACCACGACTAAGTGATTCTAATCCTAAAGAACCAGAGCCAGCATAAATATCGCACATTTTAATTCCATCAAAATAGACATGTTGCCGTAGCATGTTAAAAATTGCTTCTTTGTTTTTATCGGTAGTAGGTCTAACTAATTTCGATTTTGGAAATTTTATTGTGCGTCCGCGATATTCTCCTGCAATAATTCTCATTCTATATTTTTCTGTAACAGATTCCTGCAGCAGCAGAAAACGAATTTGGAGTGTTCAAAAAATATGCGTTCTGAATAAACGACTCGGAAGTTGGGACATTTGTGAATGGATTAACAACCTTTACTGAAATTCCAAGTTTAGCTTCTAACCCAATTTTTAATTCATCAATTTCAAAATCGCTTGCCAAAAACATTTCATCGTAAGCAATATTTTGATTTTCAATAAAACTATTTACAGAACTAATAAGTGAATTGTTATCAAGTACTTCAATTTGTTTTGTTGTGTGTAATCTTTTACCGAGGTAAGAGCTTATTGAGCAACACGCAGAACACAAATAAATAGAGAGTGAATTTTTACTTTCATTAAGAGCTATTGTTGAAACAAAGGCGAAATGAGAATTATCAATATATTTTAAAACTAAATTATTTGTAATACAAAATTTATGAATAGCTTGCACAAGTTTTGCAGATAACCCAATAACCAAAAGCCTTTTTTCATTATTCCTATTTGTTAGCTGCATAGATCTAATAATAAAATCATCACTATTTAACATTGGGAAGAGGATAGAAAATTCCCATTTGAGGTGTTCTTTTAAGGCATTAGATGAAAGAGATGGTTCATACGGAATTTCAAAAACATTAAACGCACTTAGTGGAATGGCGACAGAAATATTTTTACTTTTCAATAAGGTTTCACTAGTAAGCAAATTAAGAGATGTTTGGAGAATGGAAATGATTTTTGATTCCTCAAAATTGAAATCAAATTCTTCATTGAAAATATGCTCATTCACATTCTCCAAACAAAATTTTGACGCCTCGCGTACAACTTCAACAAGCTGTACTTTATTTCTTGTAATGTTAAGTCCAACATGATTCAGATTTGAAAACATGTGGTTAGCTTATTCCCAAGATTCTGTATTTAACAAAGCATCGGAGTTAATATCACCAATTTTATCATCGCTATCTGGGCTTTGAATTAAATATCTTTTTCCAATAGTTGAAATAGAATCAATCTTAACAATTCTTCCACGTCTGTTAATTACTGTATCAACTTCAAGTAACGTGTCAATCTTAACAATAAACATTTTTCCAGAACGTGGTGAAGTGTATAATGAATCGTAATTAAATGGACCAGAAACTAAATCGGAAAAAGGATTTTTCGATTTTAGAATTGTTGTATCACCATCAACTCTGTAAACTTTAACAGTGTCGAAAGCTGACATTAAATTTAAAACAGAAGAATCAGTTCTAATAAAATTGATTAGAGTATCTAAGTTATCAGAATATTTGTTGTATTTTTGTTCGTATAAAATTTGAGCATGTTTAAGGTTTGTCATTCTTAAACGAGATTCTTGTTTGTTATAATTTTTAGTAGCAATAATATCAGTTGGACCAATTATTGAAACTTGAATTAGTACAACAATTAAAACAACAATTACTGCCCACAGACCAGCATGTAGATACCACGGTTCATTTTTATTTTCTGCATCTTTGCTCATTTTTCCTCCAATGGCTTAACTTCTCTATTCAACAATTAATAATTTTTTAATTTTCTCTAACTTCTTTTTGCCAATACCACTAACGTTTTGCAAGTCGTTTAGTGTCTTAAACTTGCCGTTACTCTTGCGGTATTTTACAATTTTTTGAGCAGTTTTCTTCCCAATTCCAGGAAGTAAAACTAACCGATTAACACCTGCTGTATTGATGTTAATTTTAGTGGAAACAGATTCTAATTCATTATCACTAAAATTGTAAAGTTCTTGCTTATAATCAACTTCTTTTTGGTTATAATTTGAATTAAAACCATTTTTAAATAGCGAATCTTGAACGGAATAATTGTATTGTTTCAATTCAATTATGTCCTCTTTATATTTGAGGTAGTAAGCCCCAATGCCAATAAGTAGCGAAACAAAAACAAAAGATAAAACTTTTGCCTCTATTTCCGAGAATCCAATCTTACTCCCTATTTTCTTAAAAGAGCTAATATATTCCTCAAATATCTAAAAGAAGGCTTTGCATAACCGCAAAAGTCATTCTGAATTTACGATGTGCTGAACTTGTTGAAGTATTTCAGAATCTTTGTTTATGCCATAAACTTGCACTAATGGATGCTGAAACATTTCGGTAAACTCAATGCACCGCAAGTTCAGCATGACGCATATTATTAGGTTATGCAAAGCCTTCTAAAACTTGTTTTTTACTTTACAGTACTATTTTGTTTCAACTTTTATATTTGGTTGTTTGTCTAATTCTTTTAGTAGTTCTTTCTCTTTTGAGTTTACTTTACGAGGAACGCGAATACTTATTTTTACAAGCTGATCGCCAGCACCATGGCGGTTTAAATGTTGTATTCCTTTTTCGCGCATTTTTAAAAACTTACCCGATTCTGTTCCACGTTCAATTTTAAGTTTGGCTCTTCCGTTTAATGTTGGAATTTCAACATCGGTTCCAAGAACTGCCTCGGGGAAACTAATTGAAAGATCGTAAATAATATTATCTTCATCACGGATAAAATATTCGTGTGGAAGTTCACGAAAAATTACAATTATATCGCCAGCAGGTCCGCCATTTTTTCCGGCATTTCCTTCGCCACGCATAGTCATGTAGCTGTTATCGGATACTCCTGCTGGAATATTAATCTTAATTGTAGATTCCTCGTAAACCCGTCCATCCCCTTTGCAAGTAACACATGGTGCAGTAATTACTTTACCAGTTCCACTACAATTGTTACAAGGAGCAATATTTACAAACTGCCCAAACATTGAGCGGGAAACTTGTTTAACTTCGCCAGCACCAGAGCATACAGAACACGTTTGATAACTTGCACTATCTTTTGCACCAGTTCCGTTACACGTTGTACACTTTTTATGTTTTTTTAGTTTTATTTTTTTTGTAGTTCCAGAAGCTATTTCTTCAAGTTTTAATTTCAATGTTACTTTTAAATCTTGTCCAGGTGTTCCTGTAGTGCGTTGCCGCCTTCCCTGTCCGCCACCGCCAAAAATATCGTCAAAGATGGAACCACTGCCACCGCTACTAAAGCCACCGCCACCAGCTCCGCCAAAGATATCGGAGAAATGACTAAAAATATCATTTGCATTACTAAACCCTTGAAAGTCTTGACCCCCACGCATACCTTGATGACCAAACCTATCGTACTTTGCTCGCTTTTGGCTATCCTTTAAAACCTCGTAAGCTTCTGCGGCTTCTTTAAATTTTGTTTCTGCTTCTTTATCATCTGGATTTCTATCTGGATGATATTTCATTGCCAGTTTTCTATACGCTTTTTTAAGTTCGTCTTCAGAAGCAGTTTTGCTAACACCTAATATTTCGTAATAATCTCTTTTTGCCATTCTTATTCTTCCTCAGTATTATTTTCTTCACTAACTTTTTCAACCTCTTGGCTAACAACCACTTTTGCATGTTTCAATACTTTATCTTTAAACATGTAGCCAGATTCTACAACATTAATAACTGTGTTAGGAGGAAAATCATTTGAAGGCTGTTGCAGTAAGGCTTCGTGATACTCGTGATTAAACTCTTTACCCATTGCATCAATTTTAGTAACGCCTTGTTCTTCGAGAATTTGAGTAAATTTATCGGCAACCAATTTTAATCCATCTTTTAATGCATCTATGTTCTCATCGTCAATGTGGGTAAGCGAACGCTGTAAGTCTTCGTGAACAGCAAGTGTTTTTATAATAAACGATTGTGCTGCATATTTGAAAAGTTCTTCTTTTTCAATCTCAGTTCTTTTTTTGTAGTTTTCAAACTCTGCTAATCGTCTAATTAATCTATCGTTTAAATCTTCGTTCTTTTTTTCTAACTCCTCAACTCGTTCTTTCAAATCAATTTTAGTTTCTTCTTTGTTTTCAATTGTTTCTTCAGCAGTAGTTTTATCGTTCTCGTTCACTTCAACATCAATCTCTTTTTTCTTACTCTTTTTCATAATTTCCTTTATATAATTATATTTTAATTTAAATTTTGTGTAAGCAATTTGGCAACATATTCAACAGTTGCTATTACTCTGGAGTATTCCATACGTTTTGGTCCAATAATACCAACGCTTCCAACAGCTTCGCCAACATTATACTCTTTTGTTACTAAGCTGTAGCTTGTGAATTTTTCCTCCATATTTTCGGAACCAATTTTTACATTTGTAATCTTTGTGTTTTCTGTAATGCTATCATTCATTAGATGAACAATAACATCTCTATCTTCAACCAATTCTATAATGCTTTGAAAATTTTCTAATTCTTCAAATTCTGGATGCGATAAAATATTTTTTGTTCCAGTAACTACCGTTTTATTGTTATCTATTTTATCAGTAAAAAGTTTATTGGCAGACTCCAAAAAAACTCTAATTATTGGTTTGTATTGTGTTGCATAAATGTTTTGGAAACGTTCAACAATTGTTTCGCGAATCTCAGAAAATTTTAATCCAGAAAGTCTTTGATTTAAAATCCTTTGAATATTTTCAATGTCTGATTGCCCAAAGTTAGCACGTAGTTCTAAAGTGATAGTTTTTACTAATCCAGAAAGGACTGTAACAATAACCAAAATTTTGGAAGTAGAAAGTTTTATAATTTGAATTTTTTCCAAAACCGAATTACTAACTTGTGGATATGTAATGCACGCAAGCTGATTTGTAATATCGCTTAAAATTGTAGAGGTAGCTTTTATCAAATCGTTAGTATCGTGGCTCGAAGAATTAATACGAGTTTCGGCAGCACGTTTTTCAATAATTGGTAACTTCGGAACTCCCATAAGTGAATCTACATAGAATCGGTAACCAGAATCGGTGGGCACACGCCCTGCAGAAGTATGCGGATGCCCCAACAGACCAGAATCCTCAAGGTCTGACATAACATTGCGTATTGTTGCTGGCGAAAAGCCAACATCATACTTCTTTGATATTTTACGCGAACCAACCGGATTTGCCGTTAATATATACTGATGTATAACATAACGTAAAATCGACTTTTCTCTTTCGCTTAATTCTAAGTTATTCATTCTTAATTAGTTAGTCTGAAAATTTCGAACTTTAAATTTAATAAATAATGACTTAATTTTTTCAAAATTATTTTTTGTGAATCGATTAGATGCTTCAATTTTACTGTGGATTCTAATTTGTTGTGGCTAAGTTCTCACAAAGTATATTTCAGAATCTTCATCTTTAGCATTTACACTACAGATGCTGAAATACTTCAACATTTCAGCAAGATACATTTTTTTGGGTTATGTAAAGCCTTCTTAAAATAAAAAAGAAGAAGTGCCATACTGCATTGAGCTGGAGTTAGGGATGATAACCTTTTGGGTTAATATAAATTTGAACATAATTGGTTCTTTTTCGTCCAAAAGTTGGTTGTATAATATTTTATCACAAATATTGTTAAGTAAGTTAAATTTATTTATGTTTTCAAACATAAATAATCTAAAATTAAGGGGATTAAATGGTAGCACTTGAAGTTAAAAACATTTCAAAATCCTTTGGCAATTTAAAGGCTGTAGATAATGCATCTTTTTCTGTTCCTAAAGGTTCAATTTTTGGTCTGCTCGGCAGAAACGGTGCAGGCAAAACAACCACAATACGGATGATGATGAACATCTATATGCCTGATAGTGGCGAAGTATTTTACGAGGGGATAAAAGCTGGACCCGATTTCAACAGTAAGGTAGGATATCTTCCCGAGGAACGTGGACTTTACAAAAAAATGAAAGTTCTTGAAACACTACTTTTCTTTGCAGAAATAAAAGGGAAAAAAGGTAAAAACGTTACAAGATTGGCAAAAGAATATCTAAAGAAATTTGATCTTGCCGACAGAATGAATTCCAAAATTGAAACACTATCAAAAGGAAATCAGCAAAAAGTTCAATTTATTTCAACACTTTTGCACGACCCCGAAGTTTTAATTTTAGATGAACTCTTCTCTGGACTCGACCCCATTAACACTAACATTATGAAAAATGTAATTCTCGAATTAAAAGAGAAAGGCAAAATAATTCTGTTTTCTACACACGTAATGTCGTTTGCCGAAAAAATGTGCGACCATATTGCAATAATAGATTCTGGTGAAATTAAGTTAAATGGATCGCTTGCAGAAATTAAAGCTCAACACTCGCAACGTAATATTAGTCTTAACTACAAAGGGGATATCTCGTTTCTTAAAAATAATCCGATGATAGAAACTATTGCGGATTATGGAAATAGCGTAGGCATTAGAGTTAAGGAAGAAAAAAACATTCAGGAACTATTAAAACTATTAATTGAAAATAATATTGAAGTTAAAAAATTTGATGCTAACGATATTTCGCTTGAAGAAATTTTTATTAATACTGTTGGTAGTGAAACTGCAGAGGAGGTAAAGAATGATTAATTACAGAGTTATTGCCCTTATAAAAAGGGAGCTTCGTGAAAAGTTATTATCTAAAGCATTTATTTTAATGACCGTTTTGCTACCCGTTTTTATGTTCGGAATTTTTGGTGTTCAAGCATTTATTATGAGTTTCGATTCTGAAAAAAGTGTAGTAGAAATTATTACTGAGTCGCCAACAATTAGTGAAAAATTATCTAATATTATAGACGAATCGAGCTTTGTGCAAGATAGCACAATTATCCCTCGTATCCATTTTATGGGTAAAATAAAGTTTGACGATTTTTTTAAAAAAAGTGAAAAAGATTTATTAAGCGAAAATATTGCTGGTATAATATATATTCCGAATACAGCTTTGGAAGATAAAAAAATAGAATACTATTCTAAAACTCCTAAAAACAGACGTTTATTGAACCGCATTGATAACCCAATAAACAGGGTTTTAGTTGACGAATATTTTAGAGCAAAAAACATACCTGTTGCCGAGTTAGAATATGCAAGTATGTCTGTTGATATTTCAAGTTATAAAATTTCAGAAGGTGAAGATATTAAAGAGGAAGGCTACGGCGGACTTGTCCTTTCTTATTTACTTTCATTTTTGCTATACATAAGTTTATTGATGATGGGCTCTATGGTAATGCAATCAGTAATTCAAGAAAAATCTAACAGAATAGTTGAAGTGCTATTATCTTCAGTAACTAGTAAGGAATTAATGATTGGGAAAATTCTTGGTGCTGCAATTACTGGGGTTTTCCAAATGGCAATTTGGCTTGCACCTGTGATTGTTGTTGCTTCAACATCCTGGTTTATGTTACCAGAAAATCTAGTTTTTGATATAACATTTCTTCAGGTTGCATATTTATTATTCAACTTCTTTTTGGGTCTTCTCATTTTTGTTGGTCTTTTTGCAACGGTTGGTTCAATATTTGAGGACCCACAAGATGCACAATCGGGTATGTGGCCAGTAATGATGCTAATTATGATTCCATTTTTTATTACAATGTCTATGATGGAAAACCCAACAAATCCAGTGGCAAACATAGCATCAATGTTTCCGTTTGCGGCAATAATTGTTATGCCCGCAAAAATGGCAATGGTTGATGTTCCACTTTGGCAAGTAATAGTTTCTACCCTAGTAAATATTTTAACAGTATTTGCAATTTTCCCTGTTGCTGGTAAAATTTATCGTGTGGGAATTATGATGACAGGCAAAAAGCCATCTTGGATGGAAGTAATTAAGTGGTTAAAATATAAGTATTAATTGGATACCAACTAAATACAAACAAAAATCTATTTTTTGCTCTTGAAATAATGGATAGCATAAATGAACAATATATACAGCATAAAATATTTACAATACAGAATCAACAAATAATGTTGGATAGAGATTTGGCAGAACTTTATCAAGTTGAAACGAGAGCATTAAAACAAGCCGTAAAGCGAAATATTAACAGATTTCCCATAGATTTTATGTTTGAACTTACTGATAGTGAAATCAATTTGATGGTATCACAAAATGTGATACCATCAAAAAAGTATCTTGGTGGTGCTAGACCATATGCTTTTACTGAGCAAGGTGTTTCAATGCTTTCATCAGTATTAAAAAGCAAAATAGCCGTAAATGTAAACATTGCTATTTTCAGGGCTTTTGCAAAAATGCGAAAATTTTTGTTAACAAACGCTATTATTTTTCAAAAGTTTGATTACATCGAACAAAAATTATTACAACACAACGAAAATTTTGAAAAAATATTGGTTCTACCCTTATTGTTGTGGAATTAGTAAATTTGCATTAAAAAAGGTGTGCCGTGTTTTCAGAGGATTTTTTTAATTTATTATTAAATTTTGGTAGTGATTGGAAAGTTGACAAAGTAACAGTC
>CAMZLW010000022.1 GCA_947311785.1 uncultured Ignavibacteriales bacterium
AGAGCTTTTGGTATCGCAATAGATTCTCGTTGAGTCGATTCTAACAATTTATCATTTCGAAACTAAACTATAACTCATTTAGCAATAGTTTTATAGTCGATCTTTCTCGTTTTAGTTTTTTAGGTAATTCCACAACAATAAGGGTAGAACCGTTTTAAGAATGTTGAAAAATTGTTAAAGCAAAACAATTTTGATATTTCAGATTTAGAATTGAATGAATCTGAAACGGAATACAAAAAGAAAATTCATGAAATAAAAAAGCATATTGCAGAGGGAAATACATATCAAGTTAATTTTACTTTAAAAGCAAAATTCAAATATAAAGGTAAGTTGAAATTGTTAATTGCACAGTTGTTGTTTAAGCAATCGGCCTCTTATACTTCAGTAATAAATGAGGAAAATGATTTTATTATTTCAATTTCTCCAGAGTTGTTTTTTAAAACAGAGGGTAATAAAATAATATCCAAACCAATGAAAGGGACTATAAAGCGTGGTATAAACATTGACGATGATTTTGCGAAAAGCGAACAACTAAAAAATAGTAGTAAAGATAAAGCTGAAAATATTATGATTGTTGACTTGCTACGAAACGACATTGGTAAACTGAGCAAGTTTAATTCGGTTAAAGCAGAACCACTTTTTGAAATTGAAAAATATGAAACTCTTTATCAAATGACATCAACGGTAGTTGGCGAGTTAAGACAAAAATCTTTTTCTGAAATAATTCAAAAACTTCATCCTTGTGGCTCTATTACTGGGGCTCCGAAGATTAGAACAATGGAAATAATTAACGAACTTGAAAAAGAGAGCCGCGGAGTTTACACTGGTACAATTGGAATGATAAATAGGGATAACTTTACATTCAATATTCCAATAAGGACTATTTCGTTAAATAAATGGAGTGGAGTAGGGACACTTGGGGTAGGAAGTGGGATTGTTTGGGATAGTAACCCACTTGCAGAATTTGAAGAAGTTAAATTGAAAAGTAAGTTCCTAACAAATTCCGCCAAGTATTTTGAGCTAATTGAAACAATGCTAATTGAGGATGGAGAAATTTTCTTGCTGGAAAATCACATTAACCGATTGAAAAAATCCGCCGAGTATTTTCTTTTCTATTTGGATGAAACAAAACTACGTGAGCTTCTTTACACAATTACCATTGGGTTAAACATAGAAACTAAATTTAAGCTTCGTTTACTTTTAACTAAGTGGGGAGAACTAAAATATAGTTTAGAGCAAATTGTTGATTCTAAAAATAGTGGAAGAATTATAATATCGGATAAGAAAATGGATAGCGAAAATCCGTTTAACTATTTCAAAACTACAAACAGAGAAATATTTAACCAAGAGTTTGCCAAGTGGAGTAGTGCAGGATATGATGATGTAATTTTTCAGAATGAGCGAGGGGAGGTTACTGAAGGGGCAATCACAAACATTATGATTAAAAAAGATGGCAAATTTTATACTCCTCCAGTAACTGCTGGTTTGCTTAATGGGTGCTATCGTGGGCAATTAATTTTAGAGAAAAAAGTAATTGAAAAAAGTTTTAGCATTGATGAATTATTAAGTGCGGATGAAGTTGTAATTTTTAATTCTATTAGAAAAGAAATTGTTGTTGAGGAAATAAAAAACATCTAACAATATTGCAATAAATAGAATACATCCTCAAAGTATATTCCGAAGAAAGATGCCTTAAGATATCAGTCGCAAATAACTCAGAAAAATAATTTAATATTAAATTTAACTATTCAACAACTAGCCAACAAAAAAACAGATAATCGATGTTTTCCTTTTGCCATTTATCTTAAAATATGTTACACTTACTATAACAAATAGGGAAATTATGTCAGCTTCAACAAAATTATCTTCATCGGTAAAAGCACTCTGTTTTCTTGCAGAGAGTTATCCAGAACCCAAGACTAGCAATGAAATAGGCGAAAATACAGGTATCAATGCTTCTAAACTTCGCAAACTTTTGTCGTTGCTTTCAAAAGGGAAAATAGTTACGAGTAACCAAGGCACTAAAGGTGGATTTCAATTATTAAAAGCTCCTAAAAATATTAATTTACAAGAAATTTATTGTACAATTGAGGATAGAAAAGCATTTCACTTGAAAGTATCTGAAATAAATGGTCAAGATGAATATGATTACTTAGGATATTTTGATAATCTCTTTTCTACTATTCAAGTAGAGATTGAAAATAAGATGACTAAAATTTCTCTTTTGTCAATTATGAATGATTTGAAAATAAAATCTAAGTTTAAGTGAAGCAATCTGTTACAAGAAAATAATAACTAACAAAAATAAATTACGGAGTAAAAATGGAATTCTTAAAAACATTAGGAATCAAAGAAAAAAACTTTGGTGCATCTACTGGTGTTAAGTGGTTTGGCTCAACAAAGAACCAAGAATTAAAAATCTATTCGCCAATAAACGGAAAATATATTGCATCTGTTTATCAAGCAAACGAAAAAGACTACGAACGTGTAATTGCAAAATCGGCAGAAGCATTTAAAGAGTGGAAGAAAATTCCAGCACCACAGCGTGGAGAAGTAGTTCGCGAAATAGGTAACAAGTTACGCGAATATAAGACTCCACTTGGCAAGTTAGTAACATACGAAATGGGCAAATCGCTTCAAGAAGGTTTGGGCGAAGTTCAAGAGATGATTGATATTTGCGATTTTGCTGTAGGTCAATCTCGAATGCTTTACGGCTCAACAATGCACTCGGAAAGACCAAACCACAGAATGTATGACCAATATCATCCACTCGGTGTTGTTGGAACAATATCTGCATTTAACTTCCCTGTAGCAGTTTGGGCTTGGAACGCAATGATAGCAACGGTTTGCGGAGATACAAATTTATGGAAACCTTCATCTAAAGTTCCATTAACTGCTATTGCTGTTCAAAATATTATTGGCGAAGTTGTTAAAAAACACAAATTACCCGAAGGTTTATTCTCACTTGTAATTGGCAAAGGTTCATCGGTTGGCGAAAAATTAATTAATGACAAGAGAATTCCTTTAGTATCAATAACTGGTTCAACTGCTGTTGGACGTATGGCGGCACAAAAAATTGCAGCTCGTTTTGGCAGAGCAATTTTAGAATTGGGTGGAAACAATGCAATAATTTTAACTCCAGAAGCAGATCTTAAAATGGCTGTGCCTGCGATGGTATTTGGTGCTGTTGGAACTGCTGGTCAGAGATGTACATCTACAAGACGTTTAATTATTCACGAAGATATTTACGATAAAGTAAAATCAATTTTGGTAAAGGCGTACAAAGGCTTAAAAATTGGTTCTCCAATGGAACAGAAAAATCATGTAGGTCCATTGATTGACAAATCGTCTGTAGATGATTTTACTGGAGCAATTGAACTTGCTAAAAAAGAGGGTGGAAAACTTCTTTATGGCGGTAAAGTTCTTACTGGCAAAGGTTACGGCTCTGGATGTTACGTTCAACCAGCAATTATTGAAGCAGAAAACCACTACGAAATTGTGCAGGAAGAAACATTTGCACCAATCCTTTATCTAATTAAATATAAAGGAAGTGTTGAAAATGCAATTGATATTCACAACGATGTCGTTCAAGGTCTTTCTTCGGCAATTTTCACTAACAATATGCAAGAAGCTGAAACATTCCTTTCTCATTGGGGAAGTGATTGCGGTATTGCAAATGTTAATATTGGAACTTCTGGTGCCGAGATTGGTGGAGCATTTGGTGGCGAAAAAGAGACTGGTGGCGGACGTGAGTCTGGTTCTGATGCTTGGAAAGCGTATATGAGACGCCAAACAAATACAATTAACTTCGGAAAAGAACTACCCTTAGCTCAAGGAATAAAGTTTGATATTTAACAAATGAGTCCACTCTAAAAAGCCCCTCACGGACTTGCCAAAGGCATCCCCTCGGGAAAAGTCCGTTCGAAAAAGTTCGCTTTTGATTCACCAGCCCCATGTTAAAACATGGGGTTAATGAAATATGACCTTTTTAGAGCAGACTCACAAATAGATATCAGATTTTAGACTAACAGATATTAGAAGGTGTTGCATAACCAAAGAAAATGCGTCATGCTGAATTTTTATACTGAGTTTATCGAAGTGCATTTCAGCATCTGTTAGTGTAAATATATACTATGGATGAAGATCATGAAATACTGTAACTTCAGCACATCGGAAATTCAGAATGACTTTTGGGTTATGCAAAGTCTTCTATCAGTTTATTCGCGTATTCGCGGCTACTTTGCTTTTAATAAAAATTTAGGATATTATGAAAAAAATTATTGGAATAAGAAGAGAAGATAAAAATATTTGGGAACGTCGTGTTCCGTTAATTCCAGAAGCTTTAGAAAAAATAAAAAGGGAGCATGGAATTGACACAATAATCCAACCATTTGAACGCCGTGCATTTTTGGAAAAAGAATTCACAGACGTTGGAGTTACAATTAAAGAAGATTTATCTGAAGCCCCAGTTATATTTGCGGTTAAAGAAATTCCAATACCATTATTGCAGAGAGATAAAACATATATTTTCTTTTCACATACAATAAAGGGGCAAGATTATAACATGCCATTGCTCAAAAAGTTAATGGATTTGAATGCAACTTTAATTGACTACGAAGCAATTGCTGATGAAAAAGGGAAGCGTCTTGTGTTCTTCGGTAAATATGCTGGTCTTGCTGGTATGATTGACGCACTTTATGGTTATGGAATTAGATTGAAGAATCTTGGTTACGAAACTCCGTTGCTAAAATTAAAGCCAGCTTACGAATATAAATCCGTTGAAGAAGCAAAAGAAGAAATTGCAAAAGTAGGAAAGGAAATTGAAGAGAATGGAATGCCAATTGACAAAGCTCCCTTTGTTTTTGGATTTATGGGATATGGAAATGTATCGGCAGGAGCACAGGAAATATTTGACGTGCTCCCACACAAAGTAATTGCTCCCAACGAGTTAAAAAACTTGGATGCTTCTTCAAATAATTTCTTTTACAAAGTTATCTTCAAAGAGGAGCATTTAGTTGAACCTAAAAATCCAGAAGATAAATTTGAGCTAATAGATTACTTCACTCATCCAGAAAAGTATAAGTCAAAGTTTGAAGAGTATATTCCATATATGAGTCTTTTAGTAAATGCAATTTATTGGACAGAGGCATCGCCAAGATTTTTGACAAAGGAGTATTTCAAATTGAAAGATGAACACAAGCTAGATGTAATTTGCGACATAACTTGCGACATTGATGGGGCAGTTGAGTTCACAGTTAAGTCAACTCCATCGGATAATCCTGCTTATGTTTATAATCCTAAAGATGATTCAATTACAGATGGATATGATGGAAATGGAATTTTGGATATTGCAGTTGATAATCTACCAACAGAGTTACCAAGAAATTCTTCAATCGAATTTTCTGATTCGCTTAGTAAGTTTGTTGCTGGAATTGTAAATGCCGATAAGACAAAATCATTCGAAGAAGCTGTATTTCCTAATGAAATTAAGAGAGCTGTAATTGTTTATAACGGTGAACTAACTCCAAAATATGAATACTTGAAAGAATTCCTTAAAAAATAGCCACTATTTTTCTTAGCACTCTTTGTTTTAGAGTGCTAAGAAATTACTTCCAATACAAACCCAAAACGAATTATTTGTAAATATTACTTAGCTTTTTTGAAATAAATAGTTCGTATTATAAAAGAAAATTCTTAAAATTTCACATTAAAATTTCACAATTTACTATCTTTGCACTTCAAATAACACAATGTAAAAATGCACGAAGATAAAAAAGAAGAATTAGTTAAAATATTAATGAAGGAAGGCATTACCGATAAAAAAGTTCTTAATGCTTTCTTAAAAGTTGACCGCCATTTATTTGTTCCCGACATAATTAAATTGCACGCTTACTCAAATGTTGCCTTGCCAATAGGACACGAGCAAACAATTTCGCAACCATATACAGTTGCATTTATGACTCAAGCTCTCGAATTAAATGGAAGAAATAAAATATTAGAAATTGGAACAGGCTCTGGTTTCCAAGCTGCAATATTAGTGCAAATGGGAATGAAGGTCTTTTCAATTGAACGACAGTTTGAAATACATCAAAAGACACAAAAATTATTTGATAGTTTAGGAATACGTGCAGCGTTAATTTATGGCGATGGAACTCTTGGCTGGAAAGAAGCTGCTCCCTACGATAGAATTATTGTTACAGCTGGCGGTCCCGAAGTGCCAAAGAGATTGCTTAAGCAATTATCAGTTGGTGGCAAGATGGTAATTCCTGTTGGCAATAGAGTTAGCCAAACAATGCAGATAATTACAAAAATTTCAGAAAAAGAATTTTCAACAAAAGAAGTTCCAAACTTCAAATTTGTTCCACTAATTGGGAAAGAAGGTTGGAAAAGCGAGTAATTGTAATATTGGGTCCAACATGCTCCGGTAAAACCTCACTCTCTTTATTGTTGGCTAAATCACTAAAAACTGAAATTATTTCTGCTGATAGCCGTCAAATATTTAAACAACTTTCTATTGGAACTGCAAAACCAACCGTTGAAGAATTAAAGATTGCAAAGCATCATTTTATAAACTCACATGCTCCCACAGAGGAGTTTAATGTTAGTAAGTTTGAAATTGAAGCATTAAAAATTATTGAGAATCTGCATCAGCAGAATAAAATTCCAATAATTGTAGGTGGTTCTGGGTTATACATAAAAGCAATTGTGGAAGGATTGTGGAACGATGTTGATACAGATCCAGTTTTTCGGGAGCAACTGCTAAAGGAAAAAGATGAATTCGGAAATCAATTTTTATACGATAAATTAATTGAAGTTGATTCGCAAAGTGCCGAAAGTATGCTCCCACAAAATTGGAAACGTGTAATAAGAGCATTAGAGGTTTTTCATCTAACTGGTAAATCAATTTTAGAATTTCATCGGGAGCATAAGCGGGAATCTGATTTAGAGTTTCATCAATTTGGATTAAAATGGGAAAGGGAACTGCTTTATAAAAACATCGAAACTCGTGTTGACAAAATGATTTACGATGGTTTAGTTAACGAAGTGAAATCAATTTTCGAATTGGGATATGCTCCCAAATTAAATTCCTTAAATACTGTTGGATATAAAGAAATAATAGCCTATCTAAATGGGGAGCATGATTTAGATAGAGCAGTTGAATTAATAAAACGAAACACACGCCGCTTTGCTAAACGCCAAATGACTTGGTTCCGAAAAGATAAAAATATTGTGTGGTTTGATATTGCAAATGGCAATGAGATTGATGAAATTGGGAAAGTAATTATGAGTTCACTCTAAAAAGGTTATATCCGTCATTACGAGGCGTTCTTTGCCGAAGTAATCTGTTGATTTTGAGTTAAACTTTGAAGATTGCTTCGGGGTAAAACTCCTCGCAAAGACATAAAGACCCTTTTGGGATTGGACTCAATTATTGATAGATTAACTATTAAATAGCTGTCATTCCCAAATGCTTCTATTGGGAATCTTATTAATTTCGGAAAAATCCACTAAAACATGTGGGATTGAAAGCGTTAACTTAAAAAAAAATATTGGTAATAAATGTTTAACGACGAAAAAAAAATATTAAAAGACTATTCTGAAAAAGTTGAGTATTTAAAAAATACGCTTAAAATTGACGAGAAAAAGAATAGAGTGGAAGTTTTGAGAGACCAAAGTGAATCGGATGGTTTTTGGGATAATCAGCAAAAAGCTCAGAAAATTTTGCAAGATATTAAACAAGATCAAGATTGGATTGACTTCTGGAAAGCTGAAAACGATAAAATTAATAACCTTAAAGAGTTAATAGAATTAGCCGAAATGGAAGAGGATAAGTCTCTTGAAGATGATATTAAAAGTGAGTTGAAATTAATTGATAAATCAATTGCCGATTTAGAATTTAAAAGTATGCTAAGTGGTGCAGATGATAATCTAGATTGTATTTTAACAATTAATTCTGGTGCTGGTGGAACAGAATCGCAAGATTGGGCAGATATGCTCCAGCGAATGTATTTGCGATGGGGAGAGCAAAATAATATGCATATGAAAATTGTAGATAGACTTGATGGTGATGCTGCTGGAATTAAAAGCGTTACAATTGAAGTTACTGGCAAGTTTGCTTATGGATATCTAAAAGCCGAAAATGGAGTTCATCGTTTAGTTCGTATCTCACCTTTTGATTCTGCAAAGCGTCGCCACACTTCGTTTGCATCTGTATTTGTTTATCCAATAGTTGATGATTCAATTGTTATTGATATAAATCCAGCTGATTTGAGAACTGATACATATCGTTCTGGTGGAAAAGGAGGGCAGAATGTGAACAAAGTTGAAACTGCTGTCCGTATTACTCATATTCCAACTGGATTTGTGGCAGCGTGCCAAAGTGAGCGTTCGCAAGGGCAAAATAAAATTAACGCAATGAAAATGTTAAAAGCTAAAATGTATCAAGCAGAAGTTGAAAAAGCTGAAGCAGAAAAAGATGCAACAGAAAAAACTAAAATGAAAATTGAGTGGGGAAGCCAGATACGCTCGTATGTTTTTCATCCTTACAACATGGTTAAAGACCATCGCACAAATAGTGAAACATCCAACGTGCAATCGGTGATGGATGGAAATATAAATCAATTTATAAAAGCATTTTTGTTAAAGTTTTCTGAAAATTAATTACTCAGATTGCAAGCAATATACGATACAATGAAGAATGTAACACAGACTGGTTCGCAGAGTGGTCAATCTGTGAAAAAAGAAATTGAAAATTATGGAAAAAAATGATTTTTTCGATAGAGTATTAAAAGTTGTTGCTCAAATTCCTTATGGTAAAGTTACAACTTACGGAGCAATTGCAGAGGTCTGTGGAGCTAAATCGGCTGCACGCACTGTTGGATGGGCTTTGAATGGTGCATCAGAATCTGGATTGCCTTGCCACAGAGTTGTAAACAGATTTGGAGGGTTAAGCGGCAAAGTCCACTTTGGTTCTCCAACATTAATGCACGATTTATTAGAATCTGAAGGAATTATATTTGATAAAGATGATTGTGTTGATATGGAAAAACATTTTTGGAATCCAAAAGATAATTGATAATGGATAATTAAAAGCAGTTCATTGTGCATTAGAACCATTTCCAATTATCTAGTAGCGTTTAACTTTTAGAGTTGAAACACCACCATCAAAATTGATGAAAATTCTATTATTTGCAGAGTTGAAATTTTCAGTTTGATATCGCTTTTTGCCAATATTTTCAAAGCCATCTAAATCTTTTGCTACCATAACCATATCACCTTTTATTTGGCAAGCACTCTTTTGGGGAATACTAATTTTCATAGTTGCAGCACCCATTTCAATATTTACTTTTATAGTCTCTTCTCTGTCACCAAATTTTAAGTCTGTTGTAGTTGCTCCTGTTTTAATATTAAATTTAGAAACTTTATAGTTGGATAAATCCATTTTCATAGTAGCAGCACCAACTTCTAAATCAATATTCCAAACTGGATTTGTGTTTAAACTAAAATTCAACTTGCGATGGCTATCGTTATCAAATAAATTAAAATCGTCTTTAATATGGCGTAATACAATACGTGCACTATTACCTCGGTATCTTGTTTTAAAATTAAACGTATTTGATATCCCTGATGAAGAACCAGAAATTAGTTTATCTGTTGTTCCACTAATTTTAATCTTGCTTGCCCCTGTTCGTAACGAAAGCGTGGCATATTCTATCGAATCTCGATAATCTTCAAAAAATGTTGCAGTAGTTATTCCTTGTTCAATATTGTTACCATTGTCGTTCGGATAGCTATCGCCAAAGATTGAACCAAACAAAAATACCCCAAGAAAAACGGCAGATATCACAGAAACAATTGGCTTTAATATAGTTCCTTTTACAATTATTGCAACGCCCCAAAGTATTATCAATAAAGGCCAGTATGTAATAATTTCGTTTGGAATTGAAAGGTAGAAATCATTTTTTTCAAGAAGGAATAATACACCAACTGTTAAAAAAAGAAAACCCCAAAATAATTGTCCGCTTTTAAATTTCATTTGAACCTCGTTTGTTTTTAGAGTTCCACAGAAGATAAATTCCAAATCCGACTAACAATATAGGAAGTAAATCTTCAAAATTAAGGAATGAAAATACTTCAATTCCAAGAAAAAACAAACCAAATAAAATTAAAATTATACCTAAAACTACATGGTTATTATTTCCCTTTTTTTGAGGCATTGTGAAGTTAATATCGGAATTTGTAGCATCTCCACTACTATTTATATTTTCAGTAGATGTAAAGTCAATTATTTTATCTTCTGGAACTACTATCCACAGTATTAAATATAGCAGAAGACCTATTCCACTCAAAAAAGTTGAAGCAATAAATAAGATTCTTACAACTAAAATATCAATAGATAAATATTCAGCCAATCCAGCTGCAACACCACCTAAAACTCTATTTTGTCTCGAACGACTTATTCCTTCTTTCATAATTTCCTCAAATTTGAATTTTTAGACGCAGATTGACGCGAAAGGTTCGTTTTTTTTATGGAGTTTTTCATAACCTAAAATAAGAAACTATTCCTTAATATTTAAATAAGACTTTATATAACCCAGGAAAATATGTCATGCTGTGCTACATAACACAATGCACCGCAAGTTCAGAATGACTTTTTTACACAGCCTCTTAAGTCGTTGGTAAATAAGAAATTAGCCAATTTTAACCGTTTCGACGGTTTATAGTATTCACCTATAATTGCTAACTATCGATGAAGATTTTTGGGGAGATAGTCCTAATAATATCTATGCAGTTGGTATGGTTGATAGTGTGGCTGAGTTTAGCAAATTTCCACCAACACGGTTTGGTATAATAATGCACTAT
>CAMZLW010000023.1 GCA_947311785.1 uncultured Ignavibacteriales bacterium
AATGTAGGGACTGTAAAAAAAATTACAGAGAAACTACCGGTACACCCTTATATCGGATACAAATAAAAGAAAAATGGCAAAGCTATTTAGATCTTATGGAAAGAGGTTTTCCAATCAAAAAGATTGCACATGAATTGGATATAAGCATTCAAACAAGCTTTGATTGGCGACATAAGATTCTTAGTTCACTAGAACAATTTATTCCGAAAGAGCTTACCTCTACAGTAGAGTGTGATGAAATGGAATTTTCTTTGAGCAATAAAGGGGATCGTAACCTTAAAAGAAAAGCTCGCAAAAGAGCGAGTGATTTCATACGTAATAGAGACGACAAAGAAACATCTACAGTTCAAGTAATTACTGTTGTTGAAAGAGAGACGGCTAAAAAATTCTTCAAGGTTGTAGAAACCAAAAGGCTTACTAAAGAGCAAATTGAGATTGCCTTAGATGGGAAGTTGGCTAAAGGAACGACATTAGTAACGGATAAGCATTATTCCTATAAGTCTTATACAAAAGACCATAAAGATATTAACCACAAGCGATTGCTAGCAAAAGACCATGTTAAATCAATACTTCGACAGAGCTCAGCAACCATACACTTACAGAATGAAAACAACATTCATTCACAAGTCAGAGATTTTATAAGACCATTTAAAGGCGTTAGTTCTAAATACTTACAGAACTATCTGAATTGGTATGCCTATCAAAACCAGATAAATAGTCACAAAGAGACATTAAAGAATTGGTTTATAGCATTACTTTTATCATCTGAGGCTTATGATATATTTTTGCAGTTTAAGGATAATACAATGCTAATTAGAACTTAGCCGTTTATCGTTGAAAATTCCCGTTATCTTATTTGGAATAGTGTTGTAATTTGAGCTATATTGCCTTTGAGTAAGAAGATAACGGAAATTTATTCTGTATGTTAGTGACTTTCTCTTGGGAGGGGATTAAGGGGTGGGTCTAATTGATACTTTAACAAATAAAACCAAAGAAAATTATAAAAGGAAAAACTAAATGCTAACGCTTGTTGAAAAAATAATTTTCATCATTTTTACCATAACTTCAATGGCTCTTGCTTATAAAACATTTAAACAAATGTTTCAAATTATTGGGCGTGGAGCAAATCCAATCTCTTGGGGTGAGACTTTTAAAAATTTTCCAAAAGGAATTAAGGTATTTTTAGGGCAGCAAACGCTTTTTACAACTCGTCCTTTTGTCGGATTTATACACGCACTTGTAGCTTGGGGATTTACAATTTATATGCTAGTAAATCTGTTTGATGTGTTTGCTGGATTTATTCACGGATTCGCTTTTTTCCCTAATAGCATTGTTGGATTTATTTACCGCCTATTTGTTGATGTTTTTAGCGTGCTTGTTTTTGGCGGAGTTTCATATTTCTTGATTCGCAGATTTATATTCAACGAAAACAAATTAGTAATTAACGCACCAGTTTATTTATCCAATGAAGCAAAAAGTGGTGTTCGTAAAGACTCTTTACTTGTTGGGCTGTTCATCTTATTTCACGTTGGCGGACGTTTTGTAAGTGCATCATTTTTAATTGCACAAAATACGCCAGATGCGGCACAGCCATTTGCAACAATGCTAGCTTCACTTTTTAACGGAATGACCACAAGTCAATTGCTTTTGGGTGAGCATATTAGTTGGTGGGTAGCTTTAGGTTTAATATTAGCATTTATTCCATATTTTCCACTTTCTAAACACGCCCATTTATTTATGGGTCCGCTTAATTTTATGGTTCCAGAAAGCAATTCTAACAAAAGTGTAATTAAACCAATTAATTTTGAGGATGAATCTTTAGAACAATTTGGTGTTTCAAATATGGAGCATCTTTCGCAAAAATCCATTTTGGATTCCTATGCGTGCATAATGTGTAATAGGTGTCAGGATGGTTGCCCAGCGTATCAAACTGGAAAAGAGCTTTCACCTTCTGCAATTGAAATAAATAAACGCTATTACTTAAACGCTAACGGTCATTCTTTTGCAAATGGTGTAGAAGTTCCACTACAGGATGTTTTGTTAACTGATAACGCTTTGTGGGCTTGCACAAGTTGTAATTTCTGTGTAACCGTCTGCCCTGTTGGAAATGCACCAATGATGGATATTTTAGAGATGCGTCAGGATAAAGTAATGATGGAGAGTGATTTCCCAAATGAGCTAACTGCAACATTTAAAAATTTGGAATCAAATTTTAATCCGTGGGCTTTTAATCAGCAAGATAGAGCAAATTGGGCAGAAGGGATGAATATCAAAACTTTAGCAGAAGATTCCAACGGAGAAATTTTATTTTGGGTTGGATGTTCTGGCTCGTTCGATGCACGATATCAAAAAGTATCTCAAGCATTTGCCAAAATTATGCAGAAAGCTGGTGTCGATTTTAGAATTCTTGGAACAGAGGAAAAATGCAACGGAGATACTGCCAGACGGCTTGGAAACGAATATCTTGCTCAAACTTTGATGCAAGAAAACATTGAAAAGATAAATAATTATGGAGTAAAACAGATTGTTACAGCGTGTCCGCACTGTTTTAATTCAATAAAAAATGAATATCCACAATTTGGCGGAAATTATAAAGTCTTGCATCATACCGAGTTTATTTATAACTTAATAAAAGAGAATAAAATTTCTTTAAAAAACAGCGATTCAGTTCAGAAATTAACTTATCACGATTCTTGTTACATTGGCAGATATAACTCAATTTACGACGAACCGCGTAAGGCTCTTACAAGTATTGAAACAATTGAAATTACAGAACCTAAACGCAATAAAGAAGAAGGTTTCTGTTGTGGTGCTGGTGGCGGACGGATGTTCCTCGAAGAGAATTCTGGCATTAGAATAAACGAAGAACGCACAACAGAGCTGTTAAACACTGGTGCAGAAACTATTGCTTCTGCTTGTCCGTTTTGTATGACGATGATAAACGATGGCTTGAAAGCCGAAGAAAAGAATGAAGAAGTAGTTGTAAAAGATGTTGCTGAAATTATTCTTGAACATATTAAATAACTTATTTACAAATTAAACTAATTGGAGGACTCATGAGTCAATCATACGAAGACATGTTAAATCACTTAAAAGAAATGGAAGTTGATATTCAAAAATTTTACGAAAAAGGTCAAGCAGCTGCTGGAACACGTATCCGTAAAGGATTAAGTGAACTTAAAAAGAAAGCTCAAGACATGAGAAACGAAGTTCAAGCACTTAAAGTTGAAAGAAAAGGCTAATCCTTAGTTTCACAAAGTTAATAACCGCCATTGGAATTTATTCTAATGGCGGTTTTTTTATATATTTGGTTGCATCGTTATTACGAGGAATATGTTCTTTGGACGACGAAGTAATCTGTTACAGATTGCCGCACCTCGATATAAACATCGAGGTTTGCAATGACAGAAAAGTAGGAGTTTTGAGTAACCCAAATTTTATTATGATTCAAAAAATATTTCTAACATCCATATTCCTAATCTTTTCCAATATTTTACTTGCTCAAAAAAGTGAGCAAAGTAGCGATTCTTTATTCACTATTGAATTTAGTTTTGTTGGTGATATTATGTGCCATTCAACTCAATTTAAATTTGCTAAGATTGAAAACGATTCATTTGATTTTAAACCAGTTTACAGAGAGATTAAGCCGTATTTTGATAACTCTGATATTGTTGTTGGAAATCTTGAAACGGTAATTGAAGTTGAGGGAGTTAAGTTTTCGGGCTATCCAGTTTTTAATACTCCAAAAGAATTTCTTGAAGGATTAAAATTTGCGGGTTTTAATTTCCTTTCAACGGCTAATAATCACTCGTTTGATATAAATCAACGTGGAGTTTTAAGCACGCTTGAGCATATTAAAAATTTTGGGATGGAGAGCTTTGGAAGTTACAATTCTCAATCAAGTCGCGATTCTGTTGTAATTCACGAAAAAAATGGAATTAAGTTTGCAATTTTATCCTACACTTACGGAGTTAATCTCTATAAAATTCCAGATGAAAAAAGCTATCTTGTAAATATAATAAATGAAAAATTAATAGAATCCGATATAAAAAAACATCGGAAAAACGGTGCAGATTTAATAATTGTTTTTTATCATTTTGGAACCGAATACGCAACTAAGCCAAATTATTTTCAAAGAAATATTGTGAGTAAAACAATTGAGTTTGGAGCAGATATTATCATCGGTTCGCATCCCCACACTTTGCAGCCAATTGAGTATTTCAAATTGGAGAGTGGAAATATTGATAGTGGATTTGTAGCATATTCGCTCGGTAATTTTTATTCCAACCAACGGTGGCGTTACTCCGATGGCGGTGCAATCTTAAATTTTACAATTCAAAAAAACAAAAACAATGGAAATATAAAATTAGCTGGAGTTAGATATTTGCCAATTTGGGTTTACAAAGGCTACACAGAAAATGGTTCGGAGTATATTATTCTTCCATCGGCAACTGCTTTTGATGAAGCAACTCCAAGTTATTTAACAAGCAAAGATTTAGATTTGATGAAAGAAAGCTATAACGATACAAAAACAATTCTAACAAGTATAATTGAAAATATTGAAATTGATTCTATTGAAAAAAGTAAATATCGAAAAAAGATGAGGGAATATCTTACTAATAAAATTTTTATTAGTAAAATCCCAATTTTGCAATTTGAAAATAATTGGATAAATACTTTTAGCGATACTTTAAAATTTGTAAAAACTGATTCAACACTTCAGTTCGGAATTATTGATTAATCTCAATAAATTTGATTTCGTATATTTGTATGATTAAAGCATATCATTTCGTACCCATTTCCTTGGGTGAGGAATCTCGTAATAGCAGAAGATTTCGAAATGACAATTAGTAAATAGTATTTTATAATAAATAGGTAACCCAAAATGAAAAAAATATTTGCTCTTTTATTTCTATCCCTAATATTTATTGTTGGATGTAGTTCCCAAAGTGATAAAGATTATTTTGAACTTGCACAAAAAAGTATGGAGGCTAAAGAATATTCAACAGCTTTGGTAAACTTCCAAAAAATTGTTGATGAGTTCCCCAACAGTGAGCATTATCAATTTGCACTTTTACAAACTGGTGAATTAAATCACGGATTAGTAAACAAAGAAATTTCCAAAGAGGTTTCGTTAGGGCTTGCTATTGCTGCTTATAAGGAATATCAAGAGAAATATCCAAAAGCAGAAAAAGCTCCTCAAACTCTGTTTATGGTCGGGTTTATTCAGGCAAATGAACTTAGCAAATTGGATGATGCAAAAGCTACATACACAAAATTTTTAGAATTATATCCAGAATCTGATATGGTCGAATCGGCAAAAACAGAAATTGAAAATATGGGATTATCTCCTGAAGAAATTCTTAAAAAGGAACAAGTTAAGTAATCTGTGGCTGAGAGCAAAAAAATAATATCTCGGTTAGACCCAACTTTAATTTCAAAATTAAAATCATTGGAGTTGAAAGCAAAAGCTGTGGTTGAGGGCTTTAAGGTTGGGCTTCATCGTTCGCCATACCACGGCTTTAGCGTTGAGTTTAGCGAGCATAAAGCCTATATGCAAGGCGACCCAATTAAAAATATCGATTGGAAAGTTTTTGGTAAAAGCGATAAATTATTTATTAAACAATACGAAGAGGAGACAAATTTAACCGCACATATCTTGCTTGATGTAAGTGCTTCTATGGACTACAAAAAGAAGGGAAGTATCACAAAATTAGAATATGGAAAAATTCTTGCGGCGAGTTTAAGTTACCTTTTAGTTTCGCAACAAGATTCAGTTGGACTTTCGCTCTACTCCGATAAAATTGAAAAGTATTTCCCTCCACGTTCTACAAGGGTATATTTGCAAATGCTTTTGCGAGGGCTTGAAAATGCTACGTCAAATAGTAAAACAGAAACTGCACAATGCCTAAACTCGGTTGCTGAAAAAATAAAAAAACGTGGACTTGTAATTATTATTTCCGATTTTTTTGATGATGTAGATTCTATCCTCACAGCCTTAAAACATTTTAAGTATAAAAAAAACGAAGTAATTGTTTTCCAAATTCTTGACCCAATTGAGAAAAATTTTACATTTGAAAAAGATGCAATTTTTGTGGATAAAGAGACTGGCGACGAACTTACAACTCAACCGCACCAAATTCAAAAAGCATATCAAACGGCAATGAAAGAATTTATGGAAAAGCTAAAAAGTGAATGCCTAAATAATAAAATTGAGTATAACCAAATTGAAACCACAACTCCTTTCGATAAAGCACTTTTTGCATATTTCAAAAAAAGAGCAAGACTTAATTAGAAGTTACTTTCCAGAATGTATTTTAAATTATACACCTCTCCTTTTTTAACTACACTTAGTGCAAAATTATAAATATTTTGCGAATTCAAACATCCGTCTAAAAATATTTCTTAAATAACAAACGTGCCATTTAGAACAATCTTTTTGTCGGAAATTTCGTGAATTAAGCAATATTTCACAAAGGAACGTCTGCATATTTTTTTCAACAAAAAGTGTTATACAAAACATTCACGATTTTATATTTTCGGCACAATCTTTGTCTTTAATTCAATAAATAATTTTTGGAGGATAAGATGAAAACAAATAAAGTATGGATACTTGCACTTTTAGCAATATCATTTACAGGATGCTACACAAGTTTTGCTCCACGTGATTATGAACAAGAATCCTATGGAGAGTTTATCGAAGATTATTACAACCAACCAGAAGTTACAGCAAAATATGATTCATTAGATTTTTTAGATGAAGATTATTTATACAACAATCCAGAAGTTGTTACAAT
Organism: uncultured Ignavibacteriales bacterium; assembly: GCA_947311785.1. GTDB lineage: Bacteria > Bacteroidota > Ignavibacteria > Ignavibacteriales > Melioribacteraceae > 1-14-2-50-31-20. Next base: position 6,798 of record CAMZLW010000023.1, read on the forward strand.
AAATAATAATTATCCTCCAAATTGGGCTTGGGATTATTACTCTCCGGTTTCAATTGGTTACTGTAACTGGGGTGGATTTTATGACCCTTTCTACGACCCATATTGGGGTCCATATTACGGTCATTACAATAATCCCTATTATGGTGGCAACGTATATGTTTATGGCGATGCATACTTTGGTTCATATTATGGCGGTTACGGAAGTTCTTACTATCCATCGCAAACAAGATATAGAACAAACAGAAGTCATTGGACTAATTTACGAAATAATGGCGGAAGAAGAATAGCTAGTAGAGAGAGAAGAACCGACAGAAATAATCATGGAGGAACAACTAGAAACGGAACAACACGAACAAGAGAAACAAGAGGGTTTGATTTAGATAGAGACCTTAGAGTGGCAAGATATTCGGGTAGTGGTTCTACTTCGAGAACAAGAAATAGCGGAGTAAGAACTGCAGGGATACGAAGAAGTAGTGATGTGAAAAAAGCTCACAGAACCTCAGATTTAGAGAGACGAAGAGTTTCAGACAGAACAAAAAAACAGATAAAAAGAAATACGAAAAATCAAACTAGAAGTAACATAGAAAAAAGAGTAACAAAAAGGCATAACGTTAGTAGAAGTGCAAAAACTTCGCAGGCAAGAAGCAAGCGTGTTTATTCATCAGGAAGAACATCAACAACTAGAAATTCGGGTTCATCACGTTCGTACCACAAGCCAACTTCTCGCTCAAGTAACAGAAACTCAAACGTTACGCAATCGCGACGAAATAGTGGAAGTACGCGAAGTTACTCAACTCCACGAAGCTCAACACGTAGTAGTTCATCTTCACGGTCAAGTTATAGTTCGCCTTCAAGGTCTTCATCATCTTCGTCAAGGTCATCTGTAAGTAGGTCGTCAAGTTCCTCTTCAAGGTCATCAGGAGGTAGAGCTAGTAGATCGTCTAGTTCTTCAAGGTCTTCAAGTAGATCAAGCAGAGGAAGAAGATAATGAAAACTTCATCAATAAAAGTTGCTCAAAAAATTGTATTGTTTATTGTGCTATTTTCTTCTGGAATTATTTTTAGTCAAAATGAAAATGATGCAGTTAGGCTAGCTGTTCCTGGAATAATTTCAAACGCAAGAGCTTTAGGAATGGGGAATAGTTACTTAACGCGAAGCGGAGATTACTCGGCGATGGTTTTTAATCCTGCAGGTTTGGCACTTTCACAAAACTCCCAATTAACTGGAAGTTTTTATCATCGCTTTTACGAAAACACTTCCAACTTTTTTGGTAACGAAAGTTATTACAAAAATAGTACAACAGAGTTTAGCCAGTTGGGATATCTGTATAAAGCTCCTACAACAAGGGGGAGTTTGGTTTATGGATTTGGTTATCAGACCGATAAAGATTTTACATCATCACTTAGTTTTAATGGCTTTAATCCAAACAACAATTCAATGATTCAAGATTTAACTGCAAAAAATGACGATGTGCCATATTTGCTGGGCTTAAGTTATCCTGTAACAGACGTTGATAACAGATACCTAAAAGATACAACACACATCAAAGGAGGTTTGGGGCAGAGTGGAACTATATTTGAAGAGGGAGCAATTAACAGATACAGTTTTGGTGCTGGAATTGAAGTTGGAAAAGATGTTTATTTGGGTGGAAGTATAAATTATTTATCGGGTGATTACACAAACGATAGAGAATATTACGAAGATGATTGGGATGGAGTTTATACACAACCTACTGATATAAATGACCCAAATACACAAAATTTTAAAACATTTTATTTGAACGATGTTATTTCGTGGGATATGCATGCCTGGGAATTTAGATTTGGCTTTATTATTAATTGGCTCGATTTTATTAGAATTGGTGGTTCAACAAAACTACCTACAACTTTTAGCATTAAAGAAAATTACTACTTAAAAGCTAACTCAGAATTTGGAAATAATTATTTTATTGATATTACTCCTTCAGAAAGTAATGTTGAGTATAAGATAAAAACTCCTTTAGAATTTTCTCTTGGTGCATCAATAGATTTATATTTATTAAACATCAATGCTCAAGCCACATTTATTGATTATTCGCAAATGGAATTTTCGGGAGATATAGAATCGTATATGATTAAGGAAAATAACAGAATAATTAAAAATAATTTTAATGCCACACTTAACCTTAATCTTGGTGCAGAATTAAAAATTCCATTTACCGAAATACGGTTGCGTACTGGGGTAATGTATTATCCATCGCCATATAAAGATGACCCACAAAATTTTGATAAAGTGTTTCTTAATGCAGGGGCAGGCATTGTAGCTGGCGAATCTCTAAAATTTGATGTTGCCTATTCCTACGGATTTTGGGATGCTTATAATGATAATTATGGTGTTGGTCAATCAAGGGTATTTCAAAGTATTTCGTCCCACACAATTTTAGTTACTACTACTATTATGTTTTAACGGTTCCTTTTTTGCAATTTATTATAGGAGTACAGAATGAGTGTGCCAAGCAAAGCTATTAAAATCAAGTTGGACAATCCAACCCTTGCAAGGATTAGCCACCCACAAGGAACAACACTGTGCGTATAGCAGAGGTAACGAACTATATGAAGCC
>CAMZLW010000024.1 GCA_947311785.1 uncultured Ignavibacteriales bacterium
CGACTACCGATTCACGAATAAAAAAACTGAAATCTGCATTCTAAAATCTCTATTCTAGTAATCTAAAAAACATGAAAACAATATTGCTTTACATATTAGCACTTACAACCGTTCTCTTTGCAGAACACCGAGATACAACACTTTTTAAACTGCAACAAAGAGAAAAGCTAATAGAAAAAGCATCACAAATATTTGATGTTAACAGCAAAATACTTACAGCAATTATTTATACAGAACGCACATTAAATTACACTTGGGAAGATGATGCACTTGATAATATACTTGCAGAAGCTGGGCTAAATAGTTCAATTGGGTTTTGTCAAGTAAAACTAAAAACTGCTTATTGGATTGAAGTCCAATTAAATGATACGAGTTCTGTTTACTTTCCAAACAAGAAATATAAGGGAAAGTTAAAATTAAGCAACTCCCCAAACGAGATAATTGCAAAACTTGAAAATGACTCACTAAATATTATGTACGCCTCTGCTTATCTTCGTATAATAATAAGCCACTGGCAAAAGATGGGATTTTCTATTGATGAAAGAGCCGACATACTTGGGACACTATACTCTACTGGTCTTTTCAAAAGAAATGGCAGTGAGCGTAAACCAAACGAAAACCCAAAAGCAAATCAGTTTGGTAAGTTAGTTGTAAAGCATTTATATTTTTAATAAATACTGATATTTACCTAAATGCCAAAAACAACTAAAACTATGTATCATTATCGCATACTCCAACTTGTGCAATTAGGCTTCTTATTTTTCAAATGGTTCCAAAATAAAAAACAAAATTAAAAGAAATTATTTGTCTTTTTATAAATTTAATTGTTAACTTGCTGTTGTGTTTATTAAATAGAATATCATATCTTTTAATAATGTAAATCAATTAAAAAACGAAAATAAATATTCCAATAATTAAAAATTCATTTAGGTTCTGTTAATAGGAGAGAAATGAAGAAAACTATACTTGATTATACTCTAAAAGTTCGTGTTCCAATTATTATTTTTGTTATTGTAGCCTCATTTATAACTACTTATTTCGTTTCTCGTCAAGAGAGAGATGGAGTAGGCAATCAGCCAGTTCAACCAATTAATTATTCCCACAAACTCCATGCAGGAGAGATGGGCATTGATTGTCAATACTGTCATGTAGGTGTTACAAAAGGTCGCCCAGCATTAGTTCCATCCGTAAATATTTGTATGAACTGCCACACAGTTGCAAAAAAAGACCAACCAGAAATAATTAAACTAAGAGAGTATTACGATAGCGGTAAAGTGTTGCCCTGGAAACGAGTTCATAAAGTTCCAGAATATGCATACTTTAACCATAGTGTTCATGTAAATACAGGAATTGATTGTGAAACATGCCACGGAAATGTTAGAGAAATGGAAAAGATTAAACAAGTGAAAGCTTTTAATATGAGTGCTTGTTTAGATTGCCATAAAGCACCAGAAAAATTTATGCCTTACTTAGAGAATGTAAAAGAAGGTCCACGACATTGTGCAGCTTGTCATAGATAACGTAGGAGCAATTATTAGATGAAAAGTTTAGCAAAAAATAAAACAGATAGAAGAAGTTTCTTTTCAGTTGTTGGAAAAACTTCGCTTGGTGCAATGGTTATTGCTTCTTTGCCATCCAAGTTATTTGCTTCAAGTACAAAGTATAGCAAATTAAAAAATGTTACAATTCACAAGCAAGCTGTTAAACGAGAATTTAAACAAGCACGAGAAGAAATATCATAATAAAAAAGCAAGTGTCATTCTGTGATGTTCTTGCACGGAATCTTTTTTAGTGGGAGATTCCCAATAAAAACATTTTCCGTAAAATAAACGGGACAGGCGGGAACGACAGCCTTTTACAGTAGCATGTAACAAATAAGAAAAATTCAAAAATAAACATATAAAAATAAATTATGTCTGTAGAAAACAAAAAATATTGGAAAAGTTTAGATGAGTTAAACAACCCAAGCAGTAAGGTTGAAGCTACAAAAGACGAGTTTCAAGAAGGTGTTACTGATGAGTTTAACATATCAAGTATGTCTAACGTATCTCGTAGAAAATTCCTTGGATTGCTAACAGCTTCTACAGCAATAGCAGCAACAGCTTGTTCCGATTATCACGATCAAAAAGAAATTGTTCCCTACACCAACAGACCAGAAGGGATGTTGCCTGGGAAACCAAATTATTACGCTTCAACTTGTAATGGATGTGCAGAGGCTTGTGGTATCTTAATTAAAACTCGCGAAGGTCGTCCAATTAAAGTTGATGGTAATGACGAACACCCTATAAATAAAGGCAAAATTTGTGCAACTGGGCAATCGTCAATTTATAATTTATACGATCCATCTCGTCTTCAACATCCGCTAAAAGGTAACAGAAAAACTAATTGGGCTATTGCAGACGAAGCAATAATGAAAAAACTTGATTCTGTTTCTAAAGAAGGAAAGAAAATTGTTGTTCTAACTAACTCAATTAACTCTCCAACAGAAAAGAAAATGTTGGATGAATTTAAGCAAAGATTCTCTACTGCAGAAGTTAAAGCATTTGACTTATTCAATAATTGCAACAAAAAGTTTGGCTGGTATAAAAGTTACGGCAATGCCGATGTTCCCTCAATAAAATGGGATGAAGCAAAAGTAATACTTTCTCTTGAAGGAGATTTTCTTGGTAAGGAAGGAAATTTTATTGAGAGCACACGACTTTTTAGTTCTAAACGTGATTTCAAAAATGCAGGTAATTTTAATCGTCTTTATGTAGTTGAAGCAGGAATGAGTTTAACTGGCTCTAATTCCGATTACAGAATGCGACTTAAACCAGAAGCACAATACGATTTTGTAATGGCTCTATTAAATGAAGTAATTAAAAAAGGTGCATCATCTATTGTTGTTGATTCTGGAGTTAAAAGTAAGCTAAGTAAATTTGAGTTAAGTAAAGTTGCTTCCCTCAATGATTTAGATTCAATTAAATTAACTTATCTATTAGAAGATTTAATTAAGAATAAAGGAAAAGCAATTGTATATGCTGGCGATTCACTTCCAAGTGATGTGCAAATTGCAGTTAATTTATTGAACGAAGTGCTTGGTAACACTGACTTATATAATTTTGCAACCGCTTATGTAAATAGTGGAAGACAATTACACTTCCCACAAATAGAAGAATTAATAGCATCATACAATAATGGTGAAGTTAGTGCGGTAATACATTACGATGTAAACCCAAGCTATCACTTGCCAAAATCATTAAAATATAATGAAGCCTTGAGTAAAGTTGGATTTGTTGTTTCGCTTGTTGACTCTGTTAATGAATCTACTAAGCATGACAATTTCACACTTCCAATAAATCACTCATTTGAATCTTGGGGTGATGCTTATGCACGCAAAAATGTTTATAGCTTACGTCAGCCAGTGATAGCACCGTTATTTAGTACTCGTCAGAAAGAAGCAATTCTTTTAACATGGATTATGGGAAGTCCAAAAGTTTATAACGAAAGTTTATATCACAATTATTTAATGGAGAGTTGCAAAGAAACTGTTTATTCAAAAAAGAATATTAACGTTAACTTTAACTCTTTCTGGAATGCAGCACTCCACGATGGCTATATAAACATTGACGATAATAAGGTTTCTAAAAAACCATTTAATATATCTTCAATAAATATAGAAGGTTCGCCAAAAGAACATTCTGGTTTTTCAGTTTTGTTAGCAAAAGATTATTTTATTGGTGATGGACGTTTTGCAAACAATGGGTGGCTTCAAGAAATACCTCATCCACTATCTAAAGTTGCTTGGGATAACTACGCTGCTATTGCTCCAAGTAGTGCTGGCGAAATGAATTTGAAAAATGGTGATATGATAAAAGTTACCGTTGGCGATAATTCTGTTGAGCTTCCAGTAATGCTTCAACCTGGTGTTTCTAAAAATACAATTGTTGTTGAACTTGGTTACGGCAGAACAGTAATCAGTGATGTTGGAAAAGATGTTGGGCATAACGCTAACGATTTGTTAAATGTTAAAAATAAAAAATCACGTTGGATTTGTTCTGATGCAAAAGTTGAGGTAACTGGCGGAAGCTATGAAATTTTTTCAACGCAAGAACATCATTCGTTAGAAGATGATTTTGTTAAAGATTTCCATCGTAAGCGTGGCATTATACGTGAAGCAAGCTTGGATGAATATGCAAAAGACCCAGCATTTGTTCGTGAACATGATGAAGAACTATTTAGCATCACAGATGAACACGAGCAAGTAGGCGAAAAATGGGCAATGTCTATTGATATGAATAAATGCACAAGTTGTGCAGTTTGCGTTGCCTCGTGTAATGTTGAAAACAACATTCCTGTTGTTGGCAAAGACCAAGTGGCTGTAGGACGAGAAATGCACTGGATGCGTATAGACCGCTACTACTCTGGCTCATCGGAAGACCCAATTGTTAGTAATCAACCAATGCTATGCCAGCATTGCGATAACGCACCTTGCGAAAATGTTTGTCCAGTTAATGCCACAAACCACAGTCCAGACGGATTAAACCAAATGGTTTACAACCGTTGTGTTGGAACTCGTTATTGTGCAAACAACTGCTCATATAAAGTAAGACGTTTTAATTTCTTTAATTTCCGCGACCACTTTGAAGATGCATATTACTTGAATGAAGTTTCGCCTTTAGTTCATAATCCAGAAGTAACAGTTCGCTCGCGTGGAGTTATGGAAAAATGCACATTCTGTGTTCAAAAAATTTCGGAAGAAAGAGAAAATGCAATACGCGAAGGACGCAAAATTGAAGGGGATAACATCATTCCTGCTTGTCAGCAAGGTTGCCCTGCAGATGCAATTGTTTTTGGTAATGCAAACGACCCAGAATCAAAAATATCGCAATATCGTAAACACGAGTTGGGTTACGGTGTTCTTCAAAATTTAAATGTTAAACCAAATGTAACTTATGTTGCTAAATTAAGAAACACTCATTCGGAGGATGTATAGTGAGTAGTGATTCTCATAAATATTCAGAAGAATATTCGGTTATTGAGGGGAAGCCTTCACTTCGGTCAATCGATGATCTTATTTCAAAGCCACTTGATACAAAGCCAGACAAGAAATACTACATTGCACTTGCTGTAACCCTTACAATGATGGGTATTGGCGGTGTTGCATTGGCTCTATCTATCTTTTATGGAACTGGACTTTGGGGTAACAACAATCCCGTTGGCTGGGGTATGCCAATTGTTAACTTTGTATTTTGGGTTGGTATTGGGCATGCTGGAACTTTGATTTCCGCAATACTTTTCTTGTTACGTCAAAAGTGGAGAAACGGAATTGCACGCTTTGCAGAGGGAATGACAATCTTTGCAGTAATGACGGCGGGTATTTTCCCAGCAATTCATACTGGTCGTCCTTGGTTGGATGGATATCTTTTCCCTTATCCAAATCAGCATGGGCTTTGGGTTAACTTTAACTCACCATTGCTTTGGGATGTTTTTGCGGTTTCAACTTATTTTACAGTTTCATTTATCTTTTGGTATGTTGGTTTAATACCCGACTTTGCAATTTTGAGAGATAGAACAAAAAACAAACTTAAAAAAACTATCTATTCCATTACATCACTTGGATGGAGAGGTTCAAACAGACATTGGCAACATTACGAAATGGTTTACCTTGTGCTTGCTGGGTTTGCAACTCCTCTTGTTCTTTCGGTGCATACAATTGTAAGTTTTGACTTTGCTGTTTCAATTCTTCCTGGATGGCATACAACAATTTTCCCTCCATATTTCGTTGCTGGTGCTGTGTTCTCTGGTTTTGCAATGGTGCAGAATGTTTTGATTTTTATTAGAAAAATATTTAACTACGAACATATTATTACCGTAGATACTTTAGAGAAAATGAATAAAGTTATTCTCTTTACAAGTATGCTTGTTGGATATGCTTACGGAATGGAATTTTTTATTGCGTGGTATAGTGGTGTTCAAGTAGAACAATTTACTTTTGTTAACAGAGCATTTGGTCCATACGCATGGGCTTACTGGATTATGGTTTCGTGTAACGTAATATTCCCACAACTGTTCTGGTTCAAAAAATTCAGAAGAACAATTCCACTTATGTTCATTCTTGGAGTTTTCGTAAATGTTGGTATGTGGTTCGAAAGATTTGTAATTACTGTTACTTCTCTTTCGCGCGATTATTTACCATCAAGTTGGGCTTATTACACACCAACACTAACTGATTTTGCAATTCTAATAGGAAGTTTTGGTTTCTTCTTTACATTCCTATTATTATTTACTAAAACATTACCTGTTGTTTCAATAGTAGAAGTTAAAGCTGTAGTTGATGGTGCTCAACCATCTCATAAGGATCATTAATAATGAAAGAAAAAATTCTATATGGTTACACTGGAATATTTGATACTCCTGATGAAATAATTGAAGCTGCCGAAAAAACTGCTGCTTCTAAATTTGAGAACTACGATGTTCACACTCCATATCCAGTTCACGGAATGGATGCGGCAATGAAGTTAACTCCATCGCGTTTGCCTTATGTTGCTTTGGTTGTTGGTCTCTCGGCAATGTTTGGGATGTTAGCTTTTATGTATTGGATTAGCGTTTCCGATTATCCAGTACTTGTTGGGGGAAAACCATTTTTCTCTTTCCCAGCTTGGGTTCCCGTACTTTTTGAAATCACAGTTCTATCTGCATCCATTGCAACTGTTGTTTCGATGATTGCAATATTCTTCAAATTCCCAAATATTAGTCATCCTTTGCACGATACTGATTTTATGAAATCTATTACTGCCGATAAGTACGGAATTAGTATTGAAATTAAAGATGGCGAAAGTGAAGAGGAAGTAAAATTATTCTTAGAATCTATTGGTGCAAATAATATTACTGCTACTTATTGGGAAGAAGACGAAGCTAATTTCAAAAATACAGTAATGCAGCCAAAGTTTTTAACTATGCTTCTTGTAATTGTTATTGGAGTTTCGGGAGCAACATATTTTACTCTTAATAAACTTATGTTCATGACTCCATTTAATTGGATGAGAGAGCAAGCAAAATATATTCCTCAAGAAGAATCAACATTTTTTAGCGATGGATTTGCAATGAGAAATAAGGTTGAGGGAACAGTTGCTCGTGGATTGATGCCATACAAGTTTGCTAATAAACCAGAAGAAGCTGCTACGGAACTTGTTAATCCATTACCAGTTTCAAAAGAAATTTTAGAGTTAGGAAAAATTAAATACGACATATATTGCTCACCATGCCATGGGTATTTTGCAGAAGGGGATAGCCGACTTAACGGAGAGTTCCCTGCACCTCCAAGCCTACATTCCGAAAAAGTGCGTAATTGGAGCGATGGAAGAATATTCAGCGTTCTAACAGATGGACAAAATGTTATGCCATCTTACGCTTATCAATTAGATAGAAATGAAAGGTGGGCAGTTATTTTATATGTGCGTGCGTTACAAAGATCTTTAAATGCTAAGGAGTCTGACTTATAATGAGTTCAACTGAAAACACTATTGAATACAATAAAAAAGGATTGCCTCCAATATTTGGAAAATTTGGATTTGGCTTATTCGGAATTGGATTAGTCCTTTCAATTCTTGCATATTTATCCGAGCCAACTCGAAGTGCTTTTAATAATATTATTTTGCTCGAATTTCTTGCATCTGTTGGAATTGGTTCACTATTCCTAATTGCCTTAGAGTATATTGTTGGTGCAGTTTGGAGTACTCCTTTTCGCAGAATTTTTGAAATTATTTCATCAGTATTGTTGATTCTTCCGCTTGTTGCAATTCCTGTTTACTTGCACGCACATAGTGTTTTCCATTGGACACATCACGATGTTGTTGCTGCCGATGAAATACTTCAAGGGAAATCGCCATATTTGAATATGACATTTTTCACAGTTCGAATTATTGCATATTTCGCAATTTGGATTTTATTCCACTTACTGCTAACAAAAAATTCTAAGGTACAGGATATAACAAAGGACCCAAAATTAACAAAACGTAACACAACATTATCTGCAATATTTTTACCACTTTTTGTATTAACTCTTACATTTTCATCAATAGATTGGATGATGTCTTTAGAGCCTCATTGGTTCTCTACAATTTTTAGTGTTTACTATTTTGCTGGAACTTTTCTTGCCGCAATTGCTGTTGGAACTTTTCTAATTATTTGGTTAAACGAAAAAGGATTAATGGTTAAGGGAATTGGCAAAGACCATTATTATTCGCTTGGTGCGTTACTTTTTGGCTTTATTAACTTTTGGGCTTATATTGCTTTTAGTCAGTTTTTGCTAATCTGGTATGCAAATTTACCCGAAGAGACTTATTGGTTTCTTGCACGATGGGAAGGCTCTTGGATGTATTTTTCAATATTTTTGATGATTATTCACTTTGTAATTCCATATTTTGCATTGCTTTCACAGCCATCAAAAATGAATCCTAAAACATTAAAAATTATGTCGCTTGTAATAATTTTCTCGCATATTGTTGATCTTTACTGGGTTGTAATGCCAACCTTTAGTCCAGATGGATTTGTATTTGGATGGATTGAAATTGGCTTTATTCTTCTTGGATTAGGAATTATTATGGTTGTATTTACATTGAAAGCAAAAAATCAAAACTTGGTTGCAATTGGTGATCCACGATTAAAAAGAGGAATTAATTTTAGGTTGTAAGCAAAACGGATAGATTTATAATAAATTAAATAGTATTATATTAAAACAATTTAATAAAAAAAACAATTGGTATGTCGGATAAATTAAAAATATTAAAGGAATTAAAATCTCATCTATTATTGAATATTGGTTCAGAGATAGATAGTGTAATATTATTTGGTTCACAAGTGGATGATACATCGGATATAAATTCTGATTTTGATATATTAATATTGCTTAATTCAAAAATCGACTGGAAATTGAAAAGAAAAATTTCTGATTATTGTTTCGAAATAGAGCTAAAATATGATATTCTTATAGATTCTCATATAATTTCAAAGGATGAATTAAATTCAATTAGAGGAAAGCAGCCTATTTTTCAGAATGCTATAGAAAGTGGAATCTATGCATGAAATTAAACGAGAAAGAAAGAAATGAGTTAATTAAGTACCGAATTGAACAAGCTAAAGAGACATTTAGTGTAAATTGATAACGAAAAATATCCCACTGCTTTTAATAGAATTTATTACGGACTCTTTTATTCTTTGCTTGCTCTTGGATTAAAATATGAATTTCAAACATCTAAACACCAAAGATTAATAGGTTGGTTTAATAAGGAGTTTATTCATTCTGGTAAAATTGAAAAGAAATTTGGAAAAACTCTTAGAAAAGCATTTGAAAATAGAACTGTTAGTGATTATGATGCATTTGTCGAATTTGAAAAATATGATTTACTTGAATTATATGAAGAGATGAAATTATTTATAGATAGAATAGAAAAAATCGTCTTTAATAATTAATGAAGCATTTACGAGTAATTTGGCTCATACTTCCGTAGAAATGCTTATGGCAAAGAGAATAATTATAAAATATAAACACATGAAATAAATACAGATTCTAAAAAGTAGGTTAACATTGATAATATATTTGATACAAGACAAAATCAAAATAAAATAAATGAATTTATATGAAAAATAAAAGAAAAATTGAAAGTGAAATTAATTTTAAAGCGTTGCTAAAAAATCCAATACGTTTATTTGGGTTAGTTTACATCTATTTTATCGCGATTGCTATTGTTATTGGGCTTTATTATTTGGATGTTATGAACGCAACTGCATTCAACACAGTTCCAGGAACATCACTTGATACTTTAAATATTGTTAGAGAAATTGAAACAAAAGTGGGTGGAATAAAGCCTGCAATGGATTTGACTTTAATTTCAAATCCAACAGCAGATTTTATTGCCGTAGGGAAAACAAAATTTGAAACAACTTGTGCATCATGCCACGGAACTGAAGGAAAAGGGGATGGAGTTGCAGCAGCGGCATTAAATCCTAAACCACGTAATTTCCATTCTGCAGAGGGTTGGACAAACGGACGAACATTTTACGATATCTATAAAACTGTAAACGATGGCGTGCCTGGAACAGGAATGACAGCTTACGAGTTTTTATCGCCCAAAGATAGAGTTGCAATTATTCAATATATAAGAACATTAGCAGATTTTCCTTTGGTTACAGATACGGACAATAAAAAGTTAGATGAAACATATAAACTTGCTGCGGGAGTTATTGACCCAAATAATATTCCAATAGCAAAATCAATAACTCTTATTAGTAATGAAAATCAAAAAATTGTTGAATTAGCTGACTCTCTTGCAACACTAGTTATTATTGATAATGGAACTAACGCAGTTTTATTAAAAAGTAACGCTGATAATATTGAAAAAGTAGTTTATACATATATCTCAAAATTAAATAAAAAGGATTTTGGAAGTTTCGTTCAAATCCTAAATAACGACCCAGTTGCATTGGGTTACAAAGCATCTGTAGTAAATTTAAGTAGCGAAGATTTAAAAATTATTTATAAATACTTAAAACAGATTAGTGGTTAAAAAATAATTATTAGCTTGTCATTTCGAAATGCGGTGCATTGAGCCAGTCGAAATGAGCTTGTCGAAGTGTCTCAAATCTCATAATCTAATTAGGAGAATTTAATGTCGTCAAATGAACAAATAGTTAATGAAGATTCTCAAAATCTCTTTAAGGTTAACAAAGGGATGTGGGTTTTTATCTTTATTGATTTCCTTTTATTTGCTGGATTATTAGCGTATCACTATCTAAGTGGAAGTGATTTACAAAACGAATATACTTTTGCTAAATCGCAATTGTTACTTTCATTTGGATTCTTTAATACAGTTATTTTGCTAACAAGCGGATTAACAATGGGTCTCTCGAAAGTTGCTGCTTTTAATAAAAATAGTTTTTTATCCACAGTTTTTGTGTTTGTTACCTTTGTTTTTGCAATGTTGTTTATAGCAAATAGAGCTATTGATTGCACATATTTATTCGGAAAAGGTTACTTGTTCGGAACAGAGGCATTTGCAAATTTAAGTGCTGGATTATCGCTCTTTTTTACTTCTTATTTTATAATCTACTTTTTCTTTATGGCTCATCTTCTTGTTGGAATTATACTTCTATCGATGCTTCTATTTAATTTAATTAAAGATATTCCAGTAGCAGATAAACATTTAAAATTGAACTTCACAGTTATTTATTGGAGTTATTTAACTTTAGTTTGGGTTTTTGTTTTCCCAATTCTGTTTCTAATTTAATGAGATTATTATGGTTAACACAAACGAAAAAAAAATAAGCTACGGAAAATATATTATTACTTGGGTTGCTTTGGTTCTTATTGCAACTCTTCAAGTTGTTCTAAGTGGAATTACAATTGGAACTAACACTCAGTTCTTTATACTGCTTTTGTCATCAGTTGCAGCATTTACAATTATTTCGGTTTATATGAGCGAAAATTCTAATAAAATTTTAGTCCCTATTTTTGTTGGAATTGTTGTATTAGAATTGCTAATTGTAACTTTTATTTAGATTGAACAATTAAAATACTTGTCATTGCGAACCTCGAATTCTTTTTGTCGAGGTGTGGCAATCTATCATATTTTGACAGATTGCTTCGGGGAAAAGCTCCTCGCAAAGACATAACCTTTGTTTTTGTGAGGTAATTAAAAGCCTCCTATGATTTTAATTTTAAGGATTTTATAGAATGGAAATTTTAGAAAATATCATACATCCACAATCAGCTCAACGAATTGAGCTTTTATCGTATATAACTACAATAGCTTATATGATTTTGCTTCCTTACCTTGGATTGTTACTCAGCTCAACCTTGCTATCGTGTATGTTTAATTGTAAAGGTAAAAAAACTAAAAATTCTCATTATATTAAACTTGCAAACGACTTAATTAAACTTCCAACATTTAATTTACACGCTTCTCTTGGATTGGTTTTACTGCCTCTTTTTGCATTGATGTTTACTTATGCACAAATAGTTCAAGCATCTTCGCAACTTGTTTTCGATAATCTATTTTATCTAATATTCTTAATTGTTCCAGCGGTTTTTTTAATATATATTTATAAGGATAGCTTTCAATTAAGCGATATTGCTAAGTTAGTTAACAAAACTAAAGAGTCAAATGAAAATAAAGATGCTGAATTTAGTATTTACAAATTCACAACAATTAAACTTTTAACAAATGCTCCAAGATTAGCATTTTGGTTGTTATTAGCTTCCAGTTATATTTTAATTGCTGGAATTATATTAATTAGCGATTCTACAAGATGGGAAACAGCAGTTTCGCTCTCCGATATGCTTTGGAACGATGCAACAATAATTTCATTTTTATATTTCTTTTCGGCATCGTTTGCGTTTACATCTGTTCTTGCACTTTTTCTGTTTTTCAAGCCCGGTTCGTATAATGAAACAAGCGATAGAAAGTATAGCGATATGATAAAAAGATTTTTCCTAAATACTGCAATGATTTTTGTGTTAGTTCAACCAATTTTATATACACTTGACTTAATGTCAGTTCCAACAATTGCACTCTCAAATTCTCTTTTTGGAATTACAATAGCGGTTATTACAATTCTACTTGCCGTTGCCTCTCTACTATATCATATGATAAAATATAATGAAATGAAATACAGAGGTGTTACTCTTTTCCTTTTCATTGGATTATTTGCACTACTTGCTGTAAAAGTTCAAGTATCGTTCAATACTTCTGCACAACTTCAAGTTAAAAAAGTAATAAAAACATATAAAGTTCACTCAGCAGAAATACAAGAACAACTAGGAATGAAGTAAACTGTGTAAACTAGTAATCTGACTTATCCTTTGTTTCAAACTTCCAACGGATGAAGAGGCTGTGTGAAAACTCAAAAATCGTCATGCTGAATTTTTACGCTGAGTTCATCGAAGTGCATTTCAGCATCTCTTTTTGCAAGATATTTCAACTTTTGAGATTCTGAAACACTTCAACAAGTTCACTTCGAGAGCCTCAGTGTAACACAGTGCATCGCAAGTTCAGAATGACTTTTTCACACAGCCTCTTTTAGTCGTTGGTATTCTACCTCTAAAACCCCTCCTCATTACCCAACTTATACTTGTAAAGTTTCACAATCTCGTTGCCTTACTTGTTGCATCGCTATTATTTCAATATCTTTAGCTTTCAAAAATAAAATAATTACTTATGCTCACAGTATTAGAATCCTTAGAACTCTCCTCAAAATTTCTTGATAACAAAGGAGTAGAATCTGCTCGTATGAATGCAGAACTCCTTTTAGCTCATATTCTTGAATGCAAACGTTTAGATTTGTATTTACGTTTTAATCAACCATTAAATAAGAACGAGACAGATATTTATCGCAATTATATTACTCGTCGTGGAAATTTTGAACCATATCAATATATAATTGGAGATGCTGAGTTTTACGGATTAAAGTTCATAGTTGATAAAAATGTTTTAATTCCTCGTCCAGAAACCGAAATTTTAGTTGAAACAATTTTAGAGAAATATCCCAAAGATGAAGAACTCAAAATATTAGATATTGGAACAGGAAGTGGAAATATTCCAATAACTCTTGCAGTTAATTTGCCAGAATCGAAAGTAATTTCAATTGATATTTCCGCAGAAGCAATAAAAGTTGCGGAGCAAAATAGGGAGTTACACGACCTAAAATCTCGTGTTGGATTTATAAAATCTGATATTTTAACAGAAAATTTGGAAAAATATAATAACACATTTAATATTATTGTTTCAAATCCACCTTATGTTAAAAAGGAAGAATTTGGAACTTTGCAAAAAGAAATTGTAGATTTTGAACCAGATATTGCCGTAACTGATTTTGAAGACGGGCTTAAATTCTACAAAGAAATATCGAGGAAAAGTCATCTGTTATTAAGAGAAAAAGGAATATTGTTTTTTGAAGTAGGGCAAGGTCAAGCAGAAGAAGTTAAAAGCATAATGGAAAAGAATGGATTTACAAATGTTGAAATCCAAAAAGATTTATCAGATATTGAGCGAGTTGTTTTGGGGGTAAAATAGACATTCTAAAATTAACGTAGCACAGATTAGTAATCTGTGTTGTAAACCATTTAACTCGGCACCTTTTTGTTAGAGTGATTAAGCGTCCAAGCCCCTAAAGCAAAGCCTTCTCATAATATTGTAAGCAATCATAATAAATCTAAAGGAAGCTTCGGTTGCCCAAAAGTCTTTCAAGCAAAAGTTTTATAAATAAAATCTTGTTTTAATTCCTTAATCCTATTCTCCCAACTCTTTTTTCTTCATTTATCTCTTTTTTTTTCTAGCAATGCTTCTTCAATATTTGTTTTTGTTCCCTCAATTTTACTAGATTGAGATGCTTCTTTTAACACATGCATGCTAATAAATAGATCAATATTCGGAATACATATCAAGCCGTCCCAATTCTCTATCTGCTTTACTTAAAAGATTTAGCAATTCCATGTTTTCAATATGCCATTCTCTATTAATTTTTTCATGTTGAAAATTTCTATATGTTCCTTGAGTAATATATTTACCAGCTAAAAAGTTTTTCGTTTTTTCCTCCTTTTTACACCTAGATGTGAGAGACAAGATGTGAGATATGAGACAAAACAAAGTATTACTTGGTTGTAAAATGTGAAATGTGAAATGTGAAAAATGCTTTTTATGTTGTTTTTGGGAAATTCTTGCAAAAAGAGATTGGTTGTTGAGCTCGTCTAAACACAATCCTTTCAAACAAGGTAGTTGCTATAAATAACTTAAGTTAAACAACTTAGCAAATATTCTTAGTAACAGATGTGGTAAAAATAGTAGTTAAAATATTATTTTGCAACACGTTAAGCCAAATTACTTAAAAAGTTCTCATATAGGGGGTATAAACAACTGTATCTAAATAGCAAAAACAGTGTTTTTTTGCATAAATCTTTTAATTATAGTTTAAAAACAAAGAATAAAAAGTTCTCATATTAAATTTATTTTATGTAGTTTTTTTAATATGAGAAAAACAGCAAAAAAAAGTTTCATTATTTAGCTTAAAATGAAGTGTGCAAAGAGTGTTTTTCTCATATTAAATAAGTTATTGAACAGAAAAGTTAAAATGAGAAGTTTTTAACAAAAGTGAGTACTTTAATAAATTTCTGTAAAGTGTTAATTTACAATAGGTTAACATTTTTATTACTATTTAAAAAAGTTCTCATATTAAAAAGAAGCTCAAAAAAAGTTTTGAATCTGAGAACAAATTACAAAAAAGTTTCTTTTCTGCCAGTTTTAGCAGACAATCAATACGCAAAGAACAACTTTAGAACAAGGTTTATTTCTAAAGCAATATTTTACCTAAATGTAGCACTTGGCTTTGCAGAAAATGCTGAAGCTACCATTTAGCAAGATATGGCTTAAATATTTTAATTTCATCTTTCAAATATTTTTTAAGCTGATCTGTTTGTGAAACAAAAAGAGAATTTAAACTTACCAATTCTTTGCGGTAATAAAATTCTGTATTTAGTTTTAGTAATATTTTGCGAGATAGTTTAGATTTAACTTCCTTTGGAAAACTATCTTTTTCAAGTTTAAGATTACCAGCTTTAGCAACAAATGCAATAACGGCTTTATCTACAGCAGGAGACCTAAAATTTTCGATTAAATCGAAAACCAACACTGGTTTATTTCGAGATTCTTTATGTAAAAAGCCAATATTGGGGTTTAGCCCTGCAAGAGTTATAGAAGTTAGAATACGTGTATAAAGAATGCCATAACCATAATTTAGCATAATATTTATAGTATTTTTTGCATTTTGATGCTCTCTTTTTTCAAAATTAAAGCTATCTGGTATTAGTGTAGAAAAAAGTTTCCAATAAGCAGCGGCAGAGCTTCCTTCGTAACCAAGTATTTTGCTTCGGAATTCGTCTAAAACAATATTATTATTTATGCATTTAATAGAGTTTATATTATCATCCATTCTTTCAATTTCTACATTCCACAAATTGATATCTAAATTATTTTTTCTGCTTTTATGAAAATATTTTAGAGTACTAATTTGATTTTTAATTTTAGCAATAATAATTGATTTAATAATACTTAAAAAACTAAAACAAAAAAGGAGAAAAGAGGTGTAAGATGCTTATTTTTAGATAGTTAAAAAGAAAAATATTGCAAACAAACACCACTTTTCAGATGATTA
>CAMZLW010000025.1 GCA_947311785.1 uncultured Ignavibacteriales bacterium
AAGAAAATTAGAAAAAGCAACAAAGGTAAATCTTGAAGTTATGTGGCTTATGAAAGGTTTGGAGCCCGACCACAATACAATCTCAAACTTCCGAAGAGATAACCCGAAAGCCATAAAAAAAGTATTCAGAGCAAGCGTGCAAATTGCGAAACATTTTGAGCTTATCGGCGGAAAACTCATTGCCGGAGATTCAACAAAACTTCATGCCCAAAACAGCAAAAAAAATAATTTTAATCAGAAAAAAATTGACCGACATTTTGCTTACATAGAAAACAAACTTGACCAATATAACAAGCAACTATCTGATAATGATGGTGATAAAAACAAAGAAAACACCGATAAAATAAAGAAAGAAATCGAAAAACAAAACAGCAGAAAAGACAACTATCAAAAATTAGAAAAGCAGTTAAAAGAAACCGGAGAAACACAAATATCAACTTCCGACCCGGACAGCAGACATATGATTACACGCAACAATATAACAGAAGTTGCTTACAATATTCAAACAACCGTTGATGAAAAAAACAAAATACCCATAGATTTTAAAGTCACCGATACCAACGACAGCAAAGCCATGGGCAAGATGCTCAGAAGAGCAAAAACAATACTCAAAACCAACGATTTTACCGTCTTGTACGACAAAGGATACCACACCGGCAGCGAGTTTGATATTGCCGATAAACTCGGAATAAAAGTTCTTGTTGCCGTTCCCAAAGTTGCGACAAATGCTCCTAATACCGCTTATAATGTTGAAAATTTTACCTACGATAAAGATAAGGACCTCTACATCTGTCCGCAAGGAAACAAGCTGACAACAACCGGAAAAATACACAAAGCTAAAACATACAATTTCAAAAGATACACCACAAAGGCCTGCATTGATTGCCCGGTTAAGCCGGAATGTTCAAAAGCCAAATACGGCAAAGCCATACAACGTTCTGAATATCAAGATTTAATAGAAACAAATAAAGAAAACATACAAAACAATGAAAACTATTACAAACAAAGGCAGGCAATCGTAGAACATCCATACGGAACCATAAAACGACAATGGGGGTTCAGCTATATTATGACAAAAAAATACAAACACAGAGCCGAAGCGGATGTGGGTTTAATTTTTACGGCATATAATCTGCGACGCTTAATCAACATCCTCGGATTTGAAAAATTATCAAAATACTTAAAAGAATGTATCACTCTGTTTATCATTTTATTAGCCAAAATACAGCTTAATTTAAGCCGATTTAAGCAATCTTATTTTTTTAACAATTATTTTTCAGCAAATTCAAAACAATCGCTTAAAATTGATTATATTTGGTGAAAATTTCGGATAAATTTTGGTTTTTAGACAGACTGACGTTGTGCGGCACTCAAAAAAAGATGAGTAGCAGATTAAATATTATCAAAATTTACATTTTTTGCAAGTTTTGATAATATTTAGTGTATCTTTGAAAAATGAAAGAACGAATTATAAGAAAAGAATATATTGATAAGTTATTTTCTTACAAGAATAAAGATATTATCAAGGTTGTAACGGGCTTGCGTCGTTCTGGTAAATCAACTCTTTTGAAAATGTTTAGAGATGATTTATCAAAAATAGAGATAACTGAAAAGCAAATACAATTCTACAACTTTGAATTACCCGAAAATTTTCTGAATAAATCTTGGGATATACTTTATTTTGAAATAAAAACAAGATTGCAACCGCAAAAGATGAATTACATTTTTCTTGATGAAATTCAGAATATTCCAGACTTTGAAAAATTGGTTGATGGACTTTATGCAACAGAAAATACGGATATTTATATCACAGGTTCAAACGCCAACTTACTTTCAAGTGAACTAGCAACTTTATTAAGTGGAAGGTATATTGAGATTTCTATTTTACCATTTTCATTCACCGAATACTTACAAGGCAGAAGCGTAGATATCAGCAATAAATATCTAAACTATGAAGCCTTATTTTATGATTATGTAAATGAAACATCATTACCTAAAGGCATTGATTTACGAGAAGGAGGGGATAATAAAATATACGAATATTTGAATGCTTTATATGGAACAATTATAGAAAAAGATATAACTCAACGGCGTCGAATTAATGATAAAAGGGCATTTGGTAACCTTGTTAGATTTTTAGCAAACAATATTGGCAACCAAGTTTCGCCAAGTAGTATATCAAAATCATTAAAGGCTGACAACCAAAATATTCATCACGCAACGGTGGAAAAATTTATTGAATACCTTGTTGAAAGTTTTGTGTTTTACAGGGTAAATCGTTTTGACATAAAAGGCAAAAAGCAACTTGCAACTTTGGAAAAATACTATTTAGTGGATATTGGTTTATTAAATGTATTAGTCGGCAGAGAAAGGACTTCTGACAGAGGACATATCCTAGAAAATATTGTTTATCTAGAATTACTAAGAAGAGGTTATAAAGTTTGGACGGGCAGATTACGTAATGCAGAAGTAGATTTCACGGTTAAAAACAGCAATGGTGAAATTGAATATTATCAGGTTTCTTGGGAAATATCTAATGACGAAACTCAAAAAAGAGAATTTGCACCATTGGAAACAATAAAAGACAATTACCCGAAATTTTTATTGACAACTGATGCTTTTACTCAAAACAAATTTGGAATAATTCATAAAAATGTATTTGAATGGTTGTTAGAAATATAAAGAATTGAAATAGCGACTGCACAACAAAGGCTATACATAATTTGGGTAATGTGCTAACAATGAAGTTTTTAGCATTAGATAAAATTAGTAGTAAACCTGCCTTGCCGGCGGGTAAGTTTGTTTCCACTACAATTTGGGAAAATATGGAAGCTGCTGTTACAAACCAGAAAACAGGATACTACCAAAAACAAATAGATAAATTTGCCGATTTGCAAGTTGTGGCTCCAGAGTTTGAGGGTTTTGATATTCCAGTTTTTGATTGTGGAAATGGAGAGTAAATTTCGGTAAAGTGGTCGCATAAATGCGACCACTATAATTTTATTTAATTGTCCAAAGGACTCTTAGAGAGAATATTCTAAAAATTCATCTTTCAAATATTCGTGCATTACCGAATCGCGGTTTTCGTTGGTTGCATCTTTAAGATAAGTAAATGGTTGAGGAGAATCGTTTGCTAATATTGAATGACACATTGTGCAATCATTCTTTATTGGAGTTCCAACTTCATCAACTAAATCGTTGTTATGGCAACGGAAACATCCGCTTCCATTTTTATGACCTAAAAAATTAGGATAAACTCCCCAATCTACATTCATTCCAAAATGAATATTTGTGTTGTAAACATTCTGCAATGTTTCAATTGCTTTATCAATACTTTTACTTTTTGTACCAAGTAAATTTGGATAGTTATCGCGATAAAAACTTATTAAATGATTTTTAATTATTTCATCGGCAACATCGTGCGTAGTAAAACCGCTTGTTATTGCTCCCAAGGCCTCGCGTTTAATGTAAGGTAATTCGTGGTCAATAAGTCCTTTTCTAATTCGTTTATCAACTGCTTCTCTTGGATTTTCGTAAATATGAGTTGCTCTGTTGTGGCAATCAACACAATCCATTTTTCGTTCATCATCAAACGCATACTCAATATCTGTATGCTTCCTATTTGTGAACCGCTTGAATGAACCATCATCTTGCTTAACTTCAACCCAAAGCATTTCCTTTCGTTCATCATCAATAGAGGCGTATCGAACTTCGTTTGCGTCATCAATGTGCCAATGAATACCAGCCTTGCCAACTTCTTCGCCTGCATCTACTTTTAGAACAAGGGTTGTATATTTAGGTGTTGATGTTTCGTCGCTATCGTAATGCACTATTGATTTAATCTTAGAGCCGTAAAATTTTTCTGGCCAGTGACACTTTTCGCAAGTTTCACGAGCGGGGCGTAGCTGGTGTACTGGTGTAGGAATTGGTCTTTCTAATAAATCGAAAGTAACAGAAATCATTTGCCAAGTTCCGTTAATTTTGGAATCGACTAATGCACCAATGCCCTCGCCAACATGGCAATCTACACATTTTACTCTTGAGTGTGGCGACACTTGATAGGTTGCCCACTCTGGAGACATAACCGAATGGCATGCAGTTCCACAAAAAACTGGTTCTTCCATATAGTTGAGCATTCGCATACTTGCAACCGAAAGAAATATAAGATTAATAAATGTGAAAATTAGTAGAGTTCTTACAAGTGCAGAGCCTACTTCACTTTGTGCTAACTCATCTTTTGAGAACTGCTTTTCAATTAGTTCTTTTGTGGTTTTTCCTGTAGTCTTTTTGTATTTCATCCATCCAATTGGTATTAAAACAAGACCAACTACAAAAAGTGTAGGAAACAAAAGGTAAGTAAATAGACCAACTAAAGCACTTGTTAAAACCCCAGTAACTCTTAGCAGTTCAAGAAAAATCATAATAGCAAAGGATGATGTAGCTAACACCATCCCAGCTTTTCCAGTTTTATTTATTGAAACACCGCGAATGAAATTAAGATATTTCTTCTTCATTGCTTAGTCCTTATTTTTCGTCAAATAATTTGGAATATATTTTTGCCATTTCACCATTTTTAATTGATTCTTTCAACTCAGCAGTTGTTTTAGTTAAGAACCATTGGTGCATTGGGTCGTCCTTCATAAGTTTATCTATTGCAGCGTTAACATCGGGGTCGTTAAACTCTTTTGCTGCTGGTAAAAATTTAAAATAGAAAGTATGCACTACATCGTAAATGCCGTGCCACCATGTGTAATCTGGTCCCATCATTGCAGCACCGTGGCGTGCACGTCTTCCTTCGTGATGCCAAAGTTCCCAATAAATCCAATCTATATCATTAGCAAAACTTGCTTTATTATGTTTTAGTTTTTTGCTATTAATAATTTTCATAATTGCAGAAGCAGGTTTAGCAAATTTATCGTTGTATAAGCGAACCACAGCATCGAACTGTACAAAGTGTCCTTCCATAAAGCGTTCTGTATGGCAAGCTGAACATACGTCTTTCATATTTTTACGTTTTTGAACATGATTATCTTTGTATTTTGAAACTGGTGGACGTAGTGTCCAAGAAATTCTATCGCCAACATCATGAGTCATTTTTTGTTTTACTGTTGCCGACATATGGCAAGTTGCACAAGTTGGAGCTTCGTAATAATCAACACCAACTACCCACGAATCTGATTTAAGATTCATCTCATCTTTGTTTGTGTAGTACGCATTACCGTGCTTACTCTCTTCGTAAATTTCTTTTTGAGGATGATCTGGACCCAAATGACATTTTGAACAAGCTTCTGGTTGGCGTGCTTGAGCTTTTGAAAAAGCATGACGTGTATGGCAGGCTGTACAAGAGCCAAATGAACCATCAGGGTTTATTCTTCCAATACCGCCATTAGGCCATGTGCGTGATGAAAGCATATTTGGGGAGTTTTTATCAATAAGCATTTTGCTACCGTGGCAACTTTCGCAACCCGCAATTACTGCTGGAGTTCCGCCACCAACATATCCTAAGTAAGCATCTTTCGATTCTAATATTTTACCTGCAGATGCATGATACGAGCGGTTAACTTCTGCGGCTTCTTTTGTATGGCAATTGCCACAATCTTTTGGAGTAACAAGTGTTGCTATTAAAGCTCCTTCGTGATTAAAGGCATCTTTGTCGCCACTTTCTGCCCCATGGCAACTTATACAAGTAACATTGTGTTGTGCATGTTTCGATTTTTGCCACTGCTTGTAAATACCAGGGCTTTTCTCTTTATGGCACGTCATACATTTACCAGCCACTTTTACATCATAATTTTTAGCTGATGTAGTTCCTAACATTCCAATAAAAACAAATGCAAACAGGAGTGTAATTAACTTTTTCATAAAGCATTTCCTTAAATAATTTATAAATTAACTATTGCCATTACGTACGACCACATTGAAGAATCTTCTCCTTTTGTTTCCTTAAAAATATCGCCAGGTGCAAAAAATGAAAATCCACCAACGAACTTAACATTGCTATCATATTTATAAGCTAATGTTAAATCTATTTCTGAGCCAAAACTTGTTGAAGTACTGCCATCAAGTAATGTATAATCGGCATTTGCGTTAAACATATGATATGCTAAAGCAAGTTTGAATTTTGAAAAAGGAACTATTGAAGCTTTTGCATGAATATCCATTAAACCCAAGCCATATGTGTGTTTAGGAATATTTAAGAAGTAATCCATGTAACCATAAAATTTGTGGTTAGTAGCATAAAGAGTATTAAACACTTTATATTTGGAAGCATCTTCACCATCATCACCACTTAGGTAAGCAACGCCAGCACCAAGCATAGGTTTAATTTTTGCATTAAAAGTGTAGCCTAAATTAGCAGCAACCATAAATGCAGAAATACTTTGATCTGTTTTTTGAGTTCCAAGCTGATAAGCTGCATCAAGTTCGTGCTGAAATGCTTTTTTCTTATCCTTGCAACTAACATGAAGCCCAACTGTAAATCGTTGAAAATCATTTCTGTTAGTTTTTTCTGCTATTACAAAAGGTTGAAGGTTTAATCTGCTGATAGCCTTAATATTTCCGTAGGCTGAAAATAAAAATTGGTCTAACGAATCTCCAACCAATCCAGTCTCGTTAACTCTTGCACTAATAAAATCGATATCTAACGATTTTGTTACAAGTGTAAGAACTGTACCATCAAAACTACGCCCTACGTTGTGCCAACCCACAGCTCCTATTAATCTTTGTGCACCGTAAGATAGTTCCATACGCCCAGCCTTAATATTTATTGGTAACCCAAAGAAATTCTTAATTTTAAAATACGCTTGATGCAAATCAAGATTTCTTGAACTTGACAATGTGCTTGCTTCAGTACCATATCTTCTGGAATCTTGTAGTTGGATAAATCCTGATAATTTTTTTGATGGTGAATACTTCACACCTAATCTTGAACGTAATTCTGTGTAGGAATAGAACGCAGTATTACTATAAAAGTCTTTTGCGTCAAACTGAGTACGTGGTCTAATTTGTGCATTTACCTCTACCTTATCTTGAGCAATTGCAAAACCAGAAAAAACTAATGATAATAGAATTAATAAACATGCTACTTTTTTCATAGATACCTCTAATGATGTTGTTAAATAATTATTTGTTTGTTGTAAATATAATATTCAATTTAAATATTATTTTCCGCTTAAATGGTCAAAAGAATTTCTGTCTGGATATAATTTCAAATACTCTTCTTTAGAAACATTATTATCCCAATTGTTTGTTGCTACGCCAATACCAAGAATTAAAAAGTAAATTATTAAAATTGTGTAACCGATGTACTTTGTATCGAACTTCTTTTTGCCAACAACTGTTTTCAAATCCAATGTATTTGGTTCAGGGCATGCATCAACGCACTGCATACACGATACACACTCATCCGAAACTACTGTTTTGTATTTATGTACTTTTATGTTAGATGGACAAACAACTGTGCACGCTTTACAATCTGTGCAAGTTTCTGTGTTGCGTTTAATTTTATTAAAACTTAGTAACGAAAAGAATCCGAGCAAAGCTCCGTATGGACAAAGATAGCGACACCAAAAATTTCTTATAACTACTGATAAAATAAAAAGTGATGCAATTACAATTAAAGAAAACTGGCTAATCTTTGCAAAGAATTCATACATCTTTATATCAGACATTACGTTGTAGGGTGCATCTAAAAATGCTTGTAACGCTGTTGACGACATTCCTATAATTGCATAAACAAAAAATAGTAGTATCAAATATTTTAATGAGCGAAGTGGATAATCTAAAAATTTTGGAAGCACCAATTTTCTTTTAAAAATCTTTTTCTGAATTTTTTCGCCAAAATCCCCTATCATTTCAGATATAAAACCTATGGGACAAATCCAGCCACAAAACGATTTTCCAAAAATAAATGATACAGAGAGAATAGCTACAAAGATAAATAATCCCGCAGGATGAACTGGGTGAATAACGCCAGTTTTGAAATATAGAAGCAAACTCATTAGTGAACTAATAGGAAGAAAAGCTTCTGCCCCAGGTGGACGTGAAGTGAACTCGGCAACTCCGCCAGATTCAAGCCAACCAACAAAAAAATAGAATTCAACACCTATCCAAGTTGTTAAAGCAACAAAAAAGAGCTGAATATAAAAGCGAGAGTTTTGAGTATTTGAGTTGCTACTTTTTTTCATTTTTACTACTTAATAAGAATTATTATTCCGATTATAAATATCAGAATATTACAAATACTATACAAGGAAAAAGTTTATAATTATGAAATTATTTTTACAGAGTAGCTATTTTATCGAACGATTTTGATTTTAGGTCTTCAAGGGTTTCTGTCATTAGCATATTATATGCCTCATCTCTAATTTTTCCCCAAGTATTATGCACTGGACAAGGATGCGTATCGCCACACTCGGGAAATCCTAATACACAATTTTCAAAGACAGAGATTCCATCAATGGCTTCAACAATTTCGATAAGTTTAATTGCCGAAGCTGATTTTGCGAGAAAAAAACCACCATTTTTCCCTTTTTTTGAGCCAACAATTTTAGAGGCTGTTAAAATTTGAAGAACTTTGGAAACAAATTCTTTAGGCTGTTTTACTTTTTGGGAAACTTGTAAAGCGTTAAAGAGTCCCCCCTCTTGCTCGGTTGAAAGATATAAAACCGCTTGTAAACCTATTTCACATTTTTTTGAGAATAAAACTGTCATATTTGTTGTTTTTTTGAATTGTTTGAAAAACTGCACAAAACTAAGGAAATTTCAGCTAAAAATCAGAAATATTTATCTGATTAAGTATGGGGAGTAATTCACATCCAAAAATAAAATTACTGTTATGCTAAATTTCTAAGTTCATTATCAATTCTTTCTTTTAAAATTATTTTTATAAGAGATTGGTACGGAACATCTCGTTTGTGAGCAATTACTTTTATATCATTTAGTAAAAACTCAGGAAGTCTTAACGAGATTGTTTTAGTGGACGGTCTTAGTTTTGGAAAAGAGATTACCTTTGATTTATTCCAGTCAATAAATTCTGATGAGTCATTGTTTGCCCAAAATTCTCTTTCTTCTTGTTCAGTTTTAAATTTAGGTATGTTTTTTATTTTCTTCATTATATATCTCTCTTTCCTTTTTTGTCATATCTCTTGCTGAAATAACTCGTATTAATTTATTTCTGATAGTAAAAACAATAAATAATTTTCGATCCAAATCAGTACGTCCAAGAACGAACCATCGATTTTCCTTTTGTGAATGCTTAACATCATCTGCAACAATTAAAGGTTCATTAAAAAAAGCCTGCTCACACTCAGTGCTAAGAACATTGTGTTTCAGCCAATTTTTCTCAATGTTCCCTTTGTCCCATTGAAATCCTTCACTATCTTCGAGTTTATTTTTCATATAAATGTATATTACAAAAATATACTTATTAATGCAATAAGAAAATTTTATTAGCATATCAATACGTAAAAAGATTAAATTCCATAATTAAGCTCAAACTCTTTTACTAAGTATCACAATAGAAATGATTTTAAATATGCAACTTCATATATTAGCATTTAATTTTTTGCACGAAAGGATTTTAATATAAATACATTGTCAAACTCAAACGCAATTACAAAACTTATAATTCTTTGGGCTTTTAGTGAATCGGCTCTTGGTGGATTGCTGCATGCTTTCCGTATTCCGTTAACTGGATTGTTTGTTGGTGGCTCGGCTGTAATTTTTATTAGCTTAATTGCTCACTACTCAAACAATAAAACTTCAATTATTAAAGCTACGTTGCTTGTTTTAATAATAAAATTTATTGTTTCGCCATACACCCCGTTGCCTGCTTACTTTTCGGTATTTGCCGAAGGATTACTTGGGCTCTTTTTCTTTAATATTCTTAATCTAAAAAAAACTGCTCCAATTTTGCTGGGATTTTTTGCACTTCTTTTCTCCTCATTCCAAAAAATATTTGTTTATACAATTCTGTTTGGAATGACATTTTGGGAATCTATTGATGTTTTTATCAATTTTGTATTTAGGCAACTTTCAATAACTTCTCAAATAGATATTTCATTTAGTTACATAATTATTTCTATTTATATTTTCATTCATATTTTTGGCGGTGTTTTGGCTGGAATTGTTGCAAAACGGATTCCTAATTGGGTGAATAATTTTTCTCATCAAATTGATTTTAGTAAAATTGTTCCAGTAGAAGTGGAATTGAAAGAAAATAATAAGCGGAAGAAAAAGTTCTGGTATCAAAAAGCATCTGGAATAGTTTTTATTGTAATTGCCTTGGTCTTAATTATTCTTTCCTATATTACCACTGCGTTCGATTCAAATCTTCCAATAAAAATTATTATAATGTTTATTCGTTCAATAGTAATAACTGCAATTTGGTTCTTCCTTTTTGCTCCCTTTGTTATGAAAGCAATTCAACGAGTTTTAAGTAAGAAAAAATCGGAATACACAACCGAAGTTGAAAACATTGTTAATCTTCTTCCAGAAATGAGAGCAGCAGTAAAATATAGTTGGAGTGAATCGGATAAAAAAAATGGCTTAAAAAGAATTAAATTATTTTTAAGCTATATTTTTGTTATAACTTTAAGTGAAGGATAAGCAAAATTTCAAATAGAAAAAGTCCAATCCCGCCAGGCGAGATTGGACTTTTCAAACATTAGTTAATAATTACTTTCCTTATTTCAATAAATAAGAAATACCTAAACTAAATGCATTAATATCCATTTGATGTGTTCCTGGCATATTTTCTGGCATTGTGGCACCTGCAGGAACATGAGGAGCAATTTCTCTTTCAGCACCAAATAAATGCTCAAATGCACCAGTAAAGCAGAAACTTCCTGTTTTGTATGATGCACCAATTGTAGCAGCATGATTTGTTGAAGAAGGGAAAAGAATATTTACTGTTTCGTCTGGAGCTGGAGCAGGGTCATAATAGTAACCAACTCTGTAACCAAAAGAATCATTAATAAAATGTTCAAAACCTGCACGTATTTGGGTTGCATTTGTCCAATTTAAATTAAAAACTCCATCTGGCCAATTTTTATAATCGGCAGTTAATTTGTCTAATGCTGACCAGTTACTATATTGTGCATCAATAGTAATTGTCATGTTTGATTTAGGATGAAAAGCTATCCCACCAGCAATCCACATTGGCCATGTAACGTCTCTATCAAAATCATTTTCCATTTTAATTGGCAAATTAAGAAATTCACCTGTTCCATTCATTGTTACTGATGTAGAAGTTCTGAAAGTTGCACCAAGAGAAAATTTTTCATTAATATTATACTTAAGACCTATTGTTGCTCCGTAACCTAAACCTGTTGAACTTTCGGAATATTGTGCAAATGTCTCTGGAGTTCCATCTTGATTCATATCAATCATGTTAGGTCGTTTCAAATCGAACATTGCATAATAAATGTTAACTGCTAAACCAACAGAAAATTGATCTGTTATTTGGTAAGCAATACCTGGCGAAAAATTGATCACACCAATTTTTGACATCCAATCAAAAGGACCTGCTCCACCAGTCATTGGTAACAATTCTTTTCCTTCCCATTCTGCTCCTAAACCAGCGGGGACATAAATACCAAAAGCTAGAGAAAGTTTACCCATATTATAATTAATAAATGCATTTGGAGATATATAATGGTTTGTTTTCATTGTTGCATCTACTCCATATAATGAATTTTTATATGTTGCAGCAGGAATTACATCTGTTCCAAAAACTAAAATTGAAGATTGTTGCCCAGCTAAACCAGCAGGGTTCCAGTAAAGTGCGGTTGCATCATTTGCTAATCCAACAAATGCTCCCCCCATACCCATTGCACGTGTACCAACACTGTTAAGACTTAATCCGTTTGCAAAAGCTGATGCAGTAAGTGCAAAAACTAAAGCCAAGCTAATTAAAGTTGTTTTGATTTTCATTTTTTCTCCTTCTGAGATTGTTATTGTTTGCGATACTTTTTATGTATCAGTTTATTTAAAGTGTCTAAAGTTACAAGTTGAAAGTTGAAAGTTGAAAGTTGAAAGTTGAAAGTTGAAAGTGCCTAAAGTAGTTAATTTTATGGACTTTTCCCAAATATACCTTTAGTAAGGCACTTATAACTTCTTAATCTTTGTATTCTTCACTAAGTATTGCTCTTTGTAGAGATTCATCCAAAATTGCTGGCATGCTCATGTGATCCATAAATGCAGCCATACCTGCATCCCAGTAATACATGTCCATTCTGAACATTTCGCGTTGTGTATAAACATTAGTTTTTCCATCTTCTTCAAGCAATAAAACTTCAACAGGGTATGCGGCTGCGTGGTCTATGCCTGGACACATATTTGTTTCATCCTCTCTTGAAGCCCCAGCAATATTAAACGAAACTCCTTCTGTGCGTGGACGAGTAAAGCCTAACAATAATGCTTTCCCATCTGGAGAAGAAACTTCGCTTATAATTTTCCACTGCAAATCTTTTGTTGAATTTGGAGACCAGCGGTAATCAACATCATCTTCAACTGGCTTGAATTTTTTCAAGTTTGCAACAAATAATTCTTTCACTTCATTTATTGATTTTGTTGTTGAGTAGATTAGCGGAAATTGATCTTCATCATTAAAAAATGTCATTTCACCAACCATCATAAACATATCTTTGGATGATTCTGCTAAATCTTCGTCATCGCGAATTGGCTCCATTGGAGTTGAAACTTCTTTTCCAAGTTTTATAAAATGAAGAGTTGAAAGTAATCCTTTTTTGAATTTAATTACGCTATCAACTATTTTTTTATATTCTGCTTCTTTATCATTTTCGTAAAGGTCGTTAAAAATTATTCTACTAATTGTTTCTGGGTCAACAATTGAAACATTTACGCCAGATGCATCTTCATAAATTCCAACACGAAGAAATCCACCAATTAAATATTTATTATCAACTTTTGTAAGTATATCAAGATACTCTTTGGATGAAAAAACAATCAACTTTGCATTAAATCCACAATGCTCAGCTTTATCCTCTCTAACAAAATCTGGAGTTTCAAGATTTTTTTTTGCCAAAATATTAAATCCATTTGCTTGTAATGCTTCTACTATTTTTCCCTCAACAGCAGCAATATCTTTTTGAATAGCTTCGTGGGTTTTTAAGAAAATTCCATGCTCGCTAGCATAAATTGAAACTGAAAAAAGGATTGTGGACAAAAGTAATAATTTTTTAAACATTGTTTTCTCCGTTACGGTAATAAGTTTTTTAATTTGTTTTTTATCGATTCACATGTGCCAAAATTGTAGTAAACTTCGCACTCACGACAATTGATATCTTTGCATATATTATTTTTATGGTTATACATCCAACATGGTTTTGATGAGGAACTATATGCTTCACAGTTTATTCTATCGTTATCGGAGCATTTAATAACCGCCCAACAAGGAATTAAACTTAAAATTTTTCTAATTCCCTGAATATTAAGTTTTTCATCTTTTATTGAATGGCGAATACAGACTATGCGTTCAATATCTTGGTCGGAATAGAGGCGCTGCCCACTCTCTTTTTTGAATGGAATAATTAATCCTTCCCTTTCGTACATCCTCATTGTATGAACTGAAATATCAAGTAATTTAGCAGCATTACTAATTGTATATTTAGGATTATTTAAATCTTTGGTCATTCCATTCTATAATAATTGTTGGTATTAGTTAGTATCAACTTTCTTGCCAATGTTTTATGTTAGTATAGTTTATATAAAAACAATTTATAAAAAGTAAATTATTGTTATTGAGAAATGGAGAGATTGGTATTTTAATAATGGGAATTTAATTTAGGGAATAAAGGAGTTTGTTTTAATTGTAATAGAGTAGAAGTCTAAATTCTAAATTGATTCATCAAATTTTATTGTTTTTCACAAATTGACTCTTCATAAACAGCAGTTCGGAGAGCAAATAAATATGTTCCAAATTTCGTTCTGAATCGCTGGAAAATTATAAGTATCTTGCAAGATTAAATTTTTGAAAGGAAACTGAATAAATGAAATTATTTGAAACATTAGAAAAACGACTTAAAAAAGAGAACAACTTTGTTACTGATAACGGAGAATTGAAAAAATGGGTTGTGATAAATAAAGCACAAAATTTTGATGCCAGACTGATTGAATTATTGCTTGACAGCAAGGAGTTAAAAGAAAAATTCTTTGTTGATGTAAAAGGTACTTCAGCAAGCTCAGCACAAGCATTAGTTTTTAATCAAAACTTATTTGTGCAGTTTTTGGAGCAAAAAAATTACTTAAACGACAGCTACACACAATATAAAAACAAAGTAGGACTTACCATTGATGGAAAATATTTAAAACAACGAAATGAAGTTGCTCTTGTATGGCCATTTAAAGATTGTGTTTTGGAGGGTGGACAAAGCCGTGAAGAAGATAAGCGAGAAGAGATATTTTTTAATGAAATTTTGGCACAAGACGAAATTACACAACTTTTAGAACCGAAAGTTTTAACCAATGCAAAAGTTTACGACAAAGACGGCGAACAAAAATTTAAAAGTTTTACAAGAGATGCTGAATTAAACAAAAAAAGAGGATTGCCTGAAAATACCATAACAGACAATTTGATTATAAAAGGTAATAACCTTTTGGCTTTGCATTCACTTAAAAAAGAATTTGCTGGAAAAGTGAAGTTGATTTATATCGACCCGCCTTATAATACTGGTGGAGATAAAAATATATTTTCTTACAATAACACATTTAATCATTCTTCTTGGCTAACTTTTATTAAAAATAGACTAGAAAGTGCAAAAGAATTTTTAACAAATGATGGGTTTATTTGTATTGCTATTGACCATTATGAATTGTTTTATCTTGGTGAAGTAGCTGATGAAGTCTTTGGTAGAGAAAACAGAATTGCAGTCGTTACAGTTGTTCATAATCCAAAAGGTAGAAACCAAGCAAAATTTTTCTCAGAAAATAGTGAATTTATGTTGGTTTACGCAAAGAATATAAATCAAGCAAATTTCAATCAAGTTGCAATTGATGAAGAAGTTTTAGCTTCTTTTAATTTAGAAGACCAGAAAGGGCGTTATCGCTATGAAAATTATATTAGAGCAAGAACTGTTTGGTCAAGACAAAATAGACCTAAAAACTGGTATCCAATTTATGTCAGTAAAGATTTAAAAGATATAACATCTGAAAAGAAAAAGGGATATTTTGAATTATTTCCAACTACTGACTCAGGAGATTTTTCGTGGAAAAATATTAAAAAATCATTTGATGATTTAAATATTGATAATTATTTCAAAGCTGAAAAAGAAGGTGATAAAATTCACTTATACCATAAATATTATGAACAACAAGTTTTTAAAAATGTTTGGACAGATAAAAAATATCAATCAGAATTTCACGGTACAAATTTACTAAAGAGCATCATTGGTAAAAATAATTTCAGCTATCCAAAGTCATTATTTGCTGTAATTGATGTAGCGAAAATAATGACAAAACCTGGAGATATTGTGATGGATTTCTTTGGTGGAAGTGGCACTTCAATGCACGCCATATTGGAGCTAAATATTAACCAAGATATAAAAAGACAATTTATTACTGTTGAGCAACTGGACGAACATATAGATGTAATGCTCAAAAGATCCAAAAATATTATTTCAGTATCAAAAGAACCATTCACATATTTAGAACTCAAAAAATACAATCAAACATTTATTGAACAAATAGAAGAAGCCAAAGACAGCAAAGACTTACTCAAAATTTGGGAGCAGATGAAAGCAAAATCTTTCTTAAACTACAATGTAGATATAAAAAAACAAGAAGAACATATTGAGGAGTTTAAGCAATTAAAATTAGCACAACAAAAAGAACATTTAATTGAATTGTTAGATAAAAATCAGTTGTATGTAAACCTTTCATCCATTAACGATAAAGACTTTGAAGTAAGCAAAGAAGAAAAACAAGTAACCAATGATTTTTACCAAATTAAAAAGGTTTAGGAACTATGACAAACGAATTACAAAAGATAGAAAATTTTGTCATTTTTCAAACAGAAAAAGGGAAGGTGAATGTTGAGGTTTATTTTCAAAATGACACCTTGTGGCTTACACAAAAAACGATAGCCTTGCTTTTTGAAAAAGGGCGTTCTACCATAACCGAACACCTAAAAAAGATTTTTGCTGATGGTGAATTGGATGAAAAAGAGGTGTGTCGGAATTTCCGACATACCACACAACACGGTGCTGTAGAAGGGAAAACACAAACTAAAGAAACAAAATATTACAATCTGCGAGCCATAACAGCAGTTGGATATCGTGTAAATTCGCACCGTGCCATAGAATTTAGAAAATGGACAACAGAAATTTTACACGAGTATATCATCAAAGGCTTTGCAATGGATGACGAACGCCTTAAACAAATGAAACATTTCGGGAAAGATTATTTTGATGAAATGCTTGAACGTATTCGTGAGATTCGCCTCAGCGAAAGAAGGTTTTATCAAAAAATTACAGATATTTATGCTCTTTCAGCTGACTACAACACGAATGAGCAAATTACGAAAGATTTTTTCGCACAAGTACAAAACAAACTACATTGGGCAATACAAGGAAAAACAGCGGCAGAAATAATCTATACCGAAGCCGATGCCAATAAATTATATATGGGGCTTAAAACTTGGAAGCAAGCACCAAACGGTAAAATTTTAAAATCAGATGTAAGCATAGCCAAAAATTATTTGCATAAAGAACATTTGAAGCAACTGCAAAGATTGGTAACAGCATATCTTGATTTGGCGGAAAACAGAGCAGAACAAGGTATTGTAATGAATATGAGTGATTGGTCGGTATATTTAGACAAATTTTTAGAACTTTCCGATTATCCTATCCTTAAAGATAAGGGGAAAATTTCGGCTCTTGAAGCAAAACTGAAAGCCGAAACCGAATACGATAAATATAGAGTCATTCAGGATAAGAACTATATTTCTGATTTTGACAGAGAAGTTCTAAAACTTAAAGAGAAGAATAAATAATGGAATATTTATATAAACAATTCGACACGCTTAAAAAAATGGGAATGTTACAATATGATATTCCTAACTTTATCAAAGATAATTTAAAATACGAAATAAGACCTTATCAAGAAGAAGCATTTGGAAGGTATGTGTTTTTTGATACAAGAGATTTTGAAGGCAAACCAAACAAACCATTTCACTTGCTTTACAATATGGCAACTGGTAGTGGTAAAACATTGGTAATGGCAGGTTTAATGCTTTATCTTTTTGAAAAAGGTTATCGTAACTTTCTGTTTTTTGTCAATTCAAATAACATCATAAATAAAACAAAAGATAATTTTCTCAATCCACAAGCATCAAAATATTTGTTTAGCAATAAAATTGTTATTGATGGTAAAGAAGTATTGATAAAAGAAGTTGATAATTTTGAAGAAGCCGACAAGGAAAATATCAATATCAAATTTACCACAATACAGCAATTACACCTTGATTTAAATAATACAAAAGAAAATAGCGTCACTTACGAAGATTTTAAGGATAAGAAAATTGCTCTAATTGCTGATGAAGCTCATCATTTAAGTTCTGCAACCAAAAATAATGGCGATTTATTTGGAAGTTGGGAAGGCACAGTAATTAAAATTTTAGAGCAGAATTTTGATAATTTGCTATTGGAATTTACGGCTACATTAGATTATGAAAGTCGAGAAATTACAGAAAAATATAAGGACAAAGTAATTCAAAAATATGACTTGGCACAATTTAGAATTGATAAGTATTCAAAAGAAATCAATTTAATAAGGTCGATGTATGATGAAAAGGGACGAATAATACAAGCCTTGATTTTGAATTTATATCGTCAAGAGTTGGCAACATCTAAGGATATTAATTTAAAACCAGTAATTCTTTTCAAAGCTAAAAGAACAATAAAAGAATCTGAACAAAACAAACTCAACTTTCATAAATTGATAGATGAATTTTCAGCAGAAATGGTTGAAAATATTCAAAAAACTTCAACGGTTGCTATTGTTCAAAAAGCATTTGCCTTTTTTGAAAGTATAAACCTTTCATCAACAGAGATTGCAAAAAGAATTAAATCAAATTTCAAAGAAGAAAATTGCATCAGTGCCAACAACGATAAAGAAGCAGAATTAAACCAAATTCGTTTAAACACATTAGAAGATGAAAACAATCCGATTAGAGCGGTTTTTGCCGTTCAGAAATTAAATGAAGGTTGGGATGTTTTAAACTTATTTGATATTGTTCGTTTGTATGAAGGGCAAAATACAGGTGGTTCAAATACAACAATTGGAAAAACAACGCTTTCGGAAGCTCAATTAATTGGTAGAGGCGCAAGATATTTTCCGTTTGCATTAGAAAAAGGAGAAGACCAATACACCCGAAAATATGATGATGACACTTCCAACGATTTAAAAATTTTAGAAGAGTTGTATTATCACACAAAAGAAGAGAACCGATATATTTCAGAACTGAAAAAGGCACTTGTTGAATCCGGCATTTATGAAGATGAAGAAAAATTAGTTCAGCTTGAATTAAACCTTAAACCAGAGTTTAAGGAAACTAAATTTTACCAAACAGGAAAAGTAGTTTTTAATAAGAAACAACCTAAAAGCTATGATAATATTAAATCGTTTACTGATTTAGGTGTTAAGAAACGAAATGTTGCATTTACCCTTTCATCCGGTATTGGGCAAAAATCAGATGTTTTTGACAAGGAAGAAAAAGAGATTAAAACAGAAAAAATTGAACAAAAGGATATTAAGGTTTCTGAAATTGCGAAGCACATTATTCGGTATGCTTTGGCTCAAAATCCATTCTTCTACTTTAATAGTTTAGAGCGATATTTCCCTAATGTAGAATCCTTATCTAATTTTATTGAAAGTAAAGATTATTTGAGTGGTTTAGAAATCACTTTTAAAGGAACAAAAACAAGATTAAAAGAAATATCAAATTTTGATTATTTAATGGCTTTGCAAGGGCTATTACAAACAATCGAAGCAGAAATTAAATCAAACCTAACTGAATATGAAGGCTCTGGATATATCAACAAATCCATTCAAGAAGTTTTTAAAGAAAAGAAAATAAAAGTTTACAAAAACAGTGAACGTGCAGACGGTCAATTTGATGTTGTGAGTGAGCCTAATTGGTATGTTTATAATGCAAATTACGGAACGATTGAAGAAAAAAAGTTTGTAGAAATGTTTGCGAGACGATTTGAAAACTTAGAGAAAACATTTGAAAATATTTATCTAATCCGTAACGAAAGAGAAATTAAAATTATCGACAAACTTGGTAGAGCATTTGAGCCCGACTTTGTTTTGTTCTGCAAACAAAAAACTGGAAACGAATTCAATTATCAAGTTTTTATTGAACCAAAAGGAACTTATCTGAAAGCACACGATAAATGGAAAGAAGAATTTTTAAAAGAGATTAGAGATAAAAAAGAAGTGCTTGAAATTCACTCTGATAAATATCTAATAACAGGAGTTCCTTTTTACAACAATGAGAATGAAAATGAATTTAAAGAATCATTAGAAAATTTATTGAATGAAATCCCACGCTAAAAGCCATACACATTGCCAAGTCGCTCTAAAAAGCCGACCCACAAGCCAAAACTTGTCAACCCGCCTGCGGAACGGGCAGGTAAGTATGTCTTTTGCCAACGCACCGAAAAAAAGAAAAATTGTAGCAAATTTGAAAGAGAAATATATGGAAATGAAACAATGCCAGTGCCTAACAAACTTTCATCTCTATTTCTTCTTCAAAACAAAACCACTAACTGCTGGAATTTCAATGCCACCAGAAACGGTTGCTATCACAGTTGTTCCTGCACTCTCTCCATTTACAAGTACTTCCCACTTGCCTTCTGGAAGAATAAATTTATCCGCCAAATTCTGGTCTGCATTCATAATTACAATAAATTCATTATCATACATCTTAACGGAAAAGCCAATTGCAAATTCATTCTGAAATCCATCTAAAAATTTAATTTGCTCGCTGTTTGCATGCCTAAACTCTTTATTGGCTTTACGAAGCTCAATTAAGCCTTTGTAATAATTTAACAAATCTGTATTTATTTCTGCATGATTATAATTGATATAGTTTGCAGAATTATCTTTGTTATATGAGTTGTGGTCGAGTTGCCCTTTCTCTTTGTCGCTAATATCGTTATCTGTAGGAATCACTTTAGAGCGTGCAAACTCTTGCCCAGAGTGAATCATTGTAATACCTTGTGATGTAAACAGAAACAAAGCTGCGAGTTTATTGAGCTTTAACTCTTCTGGAGTTAGCTTTGCGTTTGCGTCAACATCTGTAATTTTATCGTTAATACCAATCGACTTAGTTCCAATTCTAATAAAATCTCCAAGCGTATAGCCATCGTGCGATTCGAGATAGTTTACAGAATGCTCAACTTTTTGAAATAACCCATGTTCAAATTCTTTTGTAGTTCCGTTTATGTAACTTTTAAGTCGTTCTATGGAATTATTTCCGTACCAGTTTCCAAAAATCCAGCCTAAGCCATTGTTGGGGTTTTCCCCTTTTATTCCATTGCGTATTTGGTCGTTCCAACTCCCCCATTCGCGTAACGAAAATCCTTGTGGGTCGTATCCACCGCCCCAAGGCTCGGCAACAAAAACCACATTAGGATTTATTTTACGTGCTTCGCGTATTATCTCTTCTAATGTTTCCCAATCTATCATTTTGCCAAGGTCAAAACGAAAGCCATCAACGTGATATTCTTTCATCCAATAAATAATGCTATCAATTATTAGCCTACGCATCATTGGGGCTTCGGTCTTTAAGTCGTTACCGCAACCACTAACGGCAATACATTGCCCATTGTTATCAAGTCTGAAATAATATTCTTTGTCAATCTCTTTTAAATTTCCAATTTCGTATTCTGACAAATGATTATAAACAACATCCATCATCACAGCAATTCCCTCTTTGTGAAAAGCCTTTACCATATCTTTGAATTCGTTAACTTGTCTGCCATCGCGCCCCATCCACTGATGCCTTTCCATCTCTTTCCAATTTTCGGAATAGAATGATGATGGAGCAAAAAACGCTGCAGTCATGTAGCCCCAATGGTTTCGTTCATACGGATTCCACGTATTGAACTTTCCTTTTAGCGAGTCTTCATAAGGTATTTCTACATTTCCATATTCCTGAGCTGGCAATAATTCAACAGTATTTACTCCAAGATTTTTTATGTAATTTATTCCACCTTTATTGTTTTCAATCAAGCTCTTATAAGCTCCATGCCCACTTGCTTCAGAAGATGGGTGAGCAGTCATATCTTTAATATGCATTTCATAAATAATCAAATCCCTCCAATCCCTTTGAATCCATTGGTCATTATCCCAATTGTAGCTTTGGTTGTAAACAATTGATTTACGTGGATTGTTAAAATCGCTAAATGAAGTTACAGCCTTTGCGTATGGGTCAACGCAAAGTGGAAGTTCTGCAAAGCTTACATCATCGGAATGTGCAACTTTGTAAGCATAATATTTGTTAGACAAATCCTTGTTTACAATAATTTCCCAAACGCCATCTTCTGCTTTTTTCATAGATTGTTTTGAGATTGCATCATTTTCTGGAGCATCAAATAGATATAGTTTTACACTTTTTGCATTTGGTGCAAATAATCTAAAAACTGTTTTCCCCTTACTAATAAAAGAGCCAAGCTGTTTAGTCGAAAATGCTTTGTTATCTTTTTTTACTATCATGTTCTCACTGTTGTTCATTGTTTCTTTGTAAATATACAAGTTTTCTCCTTTAATAGATGGTTGCACAAGAAAAAGAGAGAGTATTATTGTTATATAATTAAATTTCTTTTTCATTCATTTCCTTTAATATTATTTCGAACAAATATAAGAATTGTTTAGTATTCAAATAAGAAAAAAAATAGTAAATTAAAGCCTATTAAAAGTTGGGTTTATTGTGAAAAACAGTTTAGTCTTATTATTTGCTATTCTATATTTTTATCCAATGTTTGTAAATGCTCAAGCAACTTCCGATAAGTACTCAAAGCAATATAGAATTAGTCTCCTTTATGCACTGACTGAGAAATGAACACGTGGTATTTTATGGGGCTTCCACATTTAGATATTAGATACAGGATGAGTAATTACTCCAACAACTTAGACTATTTTAGTGGAATTGGAATAAATATTATAAAAAAATTGCATGTTGAAGGCGTAGGTTCGTGACAATTTTTCACTTCAAACCTAAAAGACTTTAAAGCCTTCCCTTCATTAAAAATTGGTTTAGGAATTGATTTGTGAAATTAGCGATTTATAGAAAACCTCCAACGCTTCAAAAAAGTTGGAGGCTTTTATTAAATTTATGAATTAATCAATAATTGGTAAGTCAGCAAAGTAACGCATAATTACTTCGTCTGGCAATTTATAATCTTCAAGATTATTATCAATGTATGAGCCATACGAACCAAGATCCAAAAATCCATGTCCAGAAAGATTAAACAAAATTGTTTTTGCTTCATTTCGTTCTGTGCAAATTTTGGCTTGCTCAATTGCACCTTTAATTGCATGAGCACTCTCTGGTGCTGGTAAAATTCCTTCGGTAGTTAAAAATAATTTTGCTGCATCAAAAACTTCAATTTGGTGATAGCTTGCAGCTTCAATCATTTTATTATCAAGTAAGTTTGAAACAGTAGGAGCCATTCCGTGGTAACGCAAACCGCCCGCATGAATTGCTGGTGGAATAAAGGTATGACCAAGTGTAAACATTTTTAATATCGGAGTAAAACCAACTGTATCGCCATAATCGTATGCAAGTTTACCTTTAGTTAAAGTTGGGCAAGAGGATGGCTCAACAGCAACAACTTTTAAATCTTTTTTTGCTCCCGAAAGTTTATCGCGTAAAAATGGGAAACTGATTCCTGCAAAATTACTTCCACCACCTGCAGATGCAACAATTATATCTGGATATTCATCCACTTTTGCAAGTTGCAACCGAGCTTCTTCTCCAATAATAGATTGATGTAGCATAACATGATTTAACACAGAACCAAGTGCATAATTTGTATCTTTATTATTTGCTGCAATTTCAACAGCTTCACTAATAGCTACGCCAAGAGCACCAGGCGAGTTTGGGTCTTGTTCCAAAATTTGTCTTCCAGAATTTGTTCTATCGGATGGAGATGGATAAACTTTAGCATCGTGTAATTGCATTAGTGTTCTTCTGTATGGTTTTTGGTCGTAACTAACTCTTACCATATAAACTTCTAAATCTATTCCAAAGTGTTGTGTAGCAATAGATAATGCACTTCCCCATTGACCTGCACCAGTTTCGGTAACAATTTTTTTAACTCCAGCACGCTTGTTATAATATGCCTGTGCAATTGCTGTGTTTGTTTTGTGGCTTCCTGCTGGGTTGCTTCCTTCGTACTTAAAATAAATTTTTGCAGGAGTACCTAATACTTCTTCCAATCGGTAAGCACGGTGCATTGTTGTAGGACGGCTTAATGAGTATAAATCTAAAATTTCATCTGGAATTTTTATAAATCTTTCTGGACTCATTTCCTGCATAATTAATTCTTCTGGGAAAAGGGGTGCTAAATCATCGGGGCTTACTGGTTTTTTAGTTGCAGGGTTTAATGGCATTGCCAAAGGTGTTGGAAGATCGGGCAAAATATTGTAATACTCTTTTGGCATTTCGCTTGGGCTAAGGTGAATCCTATTGTCTTTCATTTTTTCTCCATTATTAATTAGATAAAGATAAAGTTTGTTCAAAAGAAAAGCCGTTTTCATTAAACGGCTTTAAAATAAAAAAGCCGTGGATGGTATTCCTACTATCCACGGCATTATTAAAATTCACATAACTTTTAGGACAGAGGAACTTAAAAGCACCACCACCAATTGTTAATATTTGTATTGTTAGATTTCATTAATGCTAAAATTGTTATTTCTTTTTAAAGATGCAAATAATATTTTCAAGTATTTAAAATTTATGTATATGTATGCAATAGTTATATGGCAATTTAAAATGGATGTAAAATGTATAGCAGTTTAGGACCGATGGAAATCTTTATAATTTTTATACTAATATTTTTGTGGATATTTCCACTTATTGATATGGTAAGAAACGAATTTGAAGGAAACAACAAATTAATTTGGGTTTTGGCTATTTTGCTTGTCCCATTTTTAGGAGGAATCCTTTATCTACTTATTGGACGAAAGCAACGCAAAGTAAAGAGCGACAATTAGAGTAAATTAGCTTGAATAAGTTTCATGAATAGACTATATTTAGTCTAAAAAAAGGACGGATATATGAAGCTAAGTGAATCAGTTAAATCGATTAGTTATCTAAAAGCAAATGCTTCCAGTTTACTTAACGAAATAAATGAACATCAAAAAACATTTATTATTACTCAAAACGGAGAAGCTAAGGCTGTAGTCCAAGATATAAAGCAATATGAAAAGATGCAAGACACAATGGCAATGCTAAAACTTTTAGGAATGACAACTGAAAGAAGTGATAAAGCATCAGGAATTGAAAGCACATTCAGTTCATTAAGAAGTGAACTAAACTCATTACAATAATTATGAAATATAATGTTTTAATTGATCCCAAAGCAAAACAAGACTTAAAGGATATCTTTGTTTACGTTGCCCTGAATGATAATCTTTCGTCAGCAAATAAACTTTTAGATGCAATTGAGAACGCTTGTTATAATTTAGAAAAACTTCCCAAAAGAGGACACATTCCTGTCGAATTATTGTCAACAGGTATCAAAAGATATTTAGAAATTCATTACAAACAATATCGTATAATATATGAAATTGACCATAGCACGATATATGTCCATTTCATTTTAGATGGGAGAAGAAATATACAAGAAATTTTAAGTGATCGATTGCTAAGGTAAAGTTGCC
The DNA here is from genome assembly GCA_947311785.1 of uncultured Ignavibacteriales bacterium. Classification (GTDB taxonomy): domain Bacteria; phylum Bacteroidota; class Ignavibacteria; order Ignavibacteriales; family Melioribacteraceae; genus 1-14-2-50-31-20. The sequence continues at coordinate 24,913 of CAMZLW010000025.1, forward strand.
ATATATCCAGCAACTCAAAAACGATCGCCTTTACGCTTGGTTGATTTTTGTTTTGAACTGCGTGTGTGAAGTTATAGTTTTATAAAAGTTGTTCTCCGTAGGAGTCCTACGGACAAGTATTTAAAGTTAATTTTTACTGAAATTTAGGCGTATGCAACAAATAGGTTCGTTCAAACGGCGGATGTTCTAGTTGCGACACTGTTATCATGCTCAAATGATATTTAAATCGCTATTCCTCTAAGTGTTCTCTTTCCAAAACTTTTGCCTCAATTTTTTTTGCAATGGCTGGATATTTAGGAATTATTGTGTCAAACGAATTTTTATCCAAATAATACAAATAGCAAAATGTTACTGCTTTTACTGAGGCATTGCGTGGTTTGTTTTTAAACAGAGCAATTTCACCAAAAAAATCCCCACTATTTATTACTGCAATCTCTTTAGTATTGTTTTCAATTAGAACAGATAGTTCTCCCTTTATTACAAAGAAAACTCTTGTTCCAATACTCCCTTCGCTAAATAAAAATTCATCTGGTGTAATTACAAGTTCATGTAAATTATCTGCAAGTTCTGTTATAAACTCTTTGCTAGCATCTTTGAACAAATCTATATCTTTTATCACATCTTGCTTTAAGAATGTTTGCACTTCCGATTTTAATCCTTGTGGAAGGTTATCTAAAAATTCCCCTTCGTTATTGCCTAAGCGATGCTTCCAGAGATATAAAAAGTATTGTCTAATTCGTGAGGTTAATTCTTTAGGCATATTTCTGTGCTTAACCATTGCAGAAAGATTATCAAGGTTGCTTATAAATTTTTCGTGTGCAGGGTCTCGTTTAGTAATAACCGAAACAACATTTCCAATTAAATATCCATAAAAACCAACTCCAATAATCATTACAACCGAGGCATATATTTTTTCGATGTTTGTGTGAGGAACAATATCACCATATCCAACAGTGGTAAGGGTTGTAGTAGTCCAATAGAGTGCTGAAATATAGTTGGTTGTTACAGAACTTTGCTCTTCAATTCCAGCAATTTTTAACCATCCGCACGATATCCAATGCGTAATTTGAGCAAACCAATAGAGGAATTGAACAACAACACCAAGTGATGCAAACTTTAACAGAGTTTGGCGAATAAACGAAATGCGTCTGAAAATTGAAAATATTTTTATTAACGGAAGTAGCTGCCACAACGATGGATTTGGGAAAAGGGCTATTGGAACAACAGCAATTAAATCGAAAATAAAATATGATTTTAAATAATTTCCCAAATCATTTTCAGCTAAAAACCCAATTTGCATTCTATTATTAGTCAGCACAAATAATTTAAAAAGTAAATCGGATAAAAAGATTATGCTAACATACCACCCAAATAAATCAATACTATATGATTCAAGATTAGGAAAAATTTGATGAAATGGAGCAAATATTGAAAATAGAAAAAAGACTGCCACAACAAGAAATGTTAAAAATTTTAATGCGTATTTAATCATATTATTCATAGTAATTGTTGAAACACATAATTTAGAATTATAGTGTTATGTTAATTTATAAATGACGACAATCTAAGAACTCACCCCTCCAAAAGAGTCCAATAAAATATATTTAACTTTAAACTAGTTGCTTTAATCCTAAAAACAGAGATAATTTAGTGAAAAATCCTTAATAAATATTTTACATTTACCTCAAAGCAAATATGTTTTGCTTATAACTTTTCTTCAACAATTTCTGTTACCTCTCGTAACATTCTTTCTGCTTTTAGTTTTATAGCATCACAATCATTTCGCATTTTGGAATTAAACTCATCGTCTTTAATATCTTTCAGATTTATTAGCACATTATAAATTCCACCAATAACACCAGTAAAAGCTATCTGAGCACCAACACCTACATCTGTAATTGAGTTTGGATTACCAAGTTCGGCAACCATTTTTGCAATTTCAATTGCTTTTTCGCTTTCTACTGCTGTGTTGAAAGGAACAGCAACTGCCTCTTTTAATCCATTTTGCATTGCCTCAAAGCGTATGGTTTTTTGCTCATCTGTTTTTTGTGGCAAACGCCTAGCATCCATGTACGAATTGAATGCGTTTGTATCATCATCAATTGCTTTAACCAAATTATTTTTAATAGCCTGAGCTTTTTCTGCAGATGTATTTAGCAGTCCGTCTATGCTCTCCGTTCCACGTTTGTTCGATGTTAAGTTACTTACCATTGATGATAGGGAAGCACCCAATGCACCAGCAAGTGCAGCAATAGAGCCACCACCAGGTGCTGGAGATTCGCGAGATACTTCATCAATAAAGTCAGTTAATTTCATTTCCACAAGAGCGTCATCTAAATTAGATGGTAAACCAAGCACACGTTCTTCTATTATAAAATTTGCAACATCTGTTAAGCCCAGTGATTGCACGGCTGTTTGCAATATATCGCGTATTGGAATTCCTACAGAACGCCCTTGCTTTGTCAAATAATATTTACCAACTTCCAATAATGCTGGGTAAGGAACCATGCCCACAATTTCTGAGCCTGTAACAATAAGTCCACGCTCAGTTGCCAATTTACGAGTGGCAGCAATAACATGGTGCATTGATGTAACGTTATAATCAGTGAGGTTTATTGAAATTTGTGCTCTATCAAAATTAGGAACCATCCAACCAATTGCTTTGCAGTTTGTAAAAAGTCCAGGCTTTTTAACCGATTGCCCAACAATATTATTTTTATCAATTCCATTTAAAGCTAATAAATTGGATAAGGAATAATCATGTTCAGTCTTGCAATGAACTTCGGTCTCTTTAAATGAAGTTCCAACAAAATCACAATTACCGCATGGATACTGGTCTTTAGAATATTTTAAAATTTCGTTACCCATATAATAAAACGGAGTAGTATTTCCTTTTCGGGCGGAGCGTCCTTTTTCGCGCAATTCAAATGCAATATCTGTAGCGTGTAGTTTTTCGCGAGTATTTAAACTAATGTTGTAAGCAATTAAAAACTCGCGAACACCAATTACAGTAGCACCACTACGGGCGTTAAACTTAAACGGTCCAAAATCTGGCTCCCACTCTGGCTTTTTTAACTTCTCGGCAAGAGCTTCGTACTCTCCAGCCCTTACTACAGCTAGGTTTTCTCTCTCTGGCTTCTGTGCTGATTTTTCGTATAAGTAAACTGGAATACTTAATTCATTTCCAACACGCTCAGCAACTTCTTTTGAAAGTTCAATAGTCTCTTCAATTGTGATACCACTAACTGGTACAAATGGGCATACGTCTGTTGCCCCCATGCGTGGGTGCGAGCCTTGATGCGTTGACATATCAATTAACTCGGATGCTTTTTTAATGGATTGAAATGCTGCTTCTTTAACACTATTGGGCGACCCAATAAATGTTACAACCGTTCTGTTCATATCGTAGCCAGGGTCAACATCCAGCAATTTTATGCCTTCAACTTTTTCAATTTCGTCTGTAATCTGTTTTATAATTTCTAGGTTTCTTCCGTTAGAAAAATTTGGAACGCATTCAATTAATTGTTCGTGCATAACTTCCTCAAAATTCACTTAATAATTTAATACTAAAAGTTAGTTGAAATAAATTGGTTATTCAAGAAATGTAAAAATAAAATATTTGGCTAAATGGTTGGATAAAACTTAAATGGGTATATCACATAAAAAACGGCTACAAATCCAATTCCCCAATTGAGATATATAACCGTTTAGTTTTCTATGTGAATCCTTGTATATAATTTTGTAAGCAGTGCATGTAATTTTTCATTTGTATTTACCTTAAAATTTATATTTATTATTTATTATTTATGTATTGTAATACAATGTTTAGTTAAAAAGGTTCCCAATTTTTACACTACTTTACAAGCTGATTATGGCACAGCAACATTGTTTTACTTGTAACAGATTTATATCAAACAACTTAGCAATGCTAAGCAGGAGGAAGTGTGAGACTTAAATTATTGGTTTTATTGTTAGTTATAAGTGTACTATTGGTAAATTGTGGTAAAAACAACATCGAAAAAATTGTTTTGAAGGATGCAATTTTTACTGCGGAAGGATATAATCCAGCGTGGAAACTAAAAATTGATTCTAATAATGGAATTCATTTCTATTCAAATTCTAATTTAGATAAAATTGTAACTGAAAATTCAAATGTTCATGCAATGATGGATATATCTGCAACGAGCTATAATGCTAAGACAGATTCTGCACAAATTAAAGTCGAGATTTTTAGAAAGCAGTGCATAAACTCAAAAACTCATACCGAAACCAAATATGAAGTTCGTGTTGTAGCCAAAAGGAATGAGGATGATAATTATACAAAGCTAAAAGGCTGTGGTAGTTATTTGCTGGAAGAATAATTGTGCATAAATTGAGGTTAAATAAATTTGTAAAAAAAGCTCTATCATTAATGATAGAGCTTTTTTGTTTAACCAATTTTCTTTTTATTATCGCCACGTTTTATGGTTGATAATTTTAATGGAATGTAGAATGGACACCAATTTAATAGTGCAGTCATCAGTGGTACAATTCCAATAAGACCAAACCAATTTTCAGCATAAATACCCCATACAATAATTATTAAACCAAGAATCATTCTAATTAATCTATCTAACGAACCAACATTCTTTTTCATACATAAACTCCTATTATTTTAAAACTAAATTTACATACAAAAAATTACAAAAAAAATAATTTTACATTTGTCATCTAACCGATAGTTAAGTGATTTGATTTCTATAAATAATTTACTGCTATGCTTTTTAATAATTGATTATTATTTTAAACATTATCACAACTGTCCGAAAGTTTTCAACAAGACAAGGATAAACTTGTAAAATAGAGCGAAAATGAAGAATCTGTGCAAATATATGAGGAAACTTATT